>NZ_JBJLSE010000026.1:0-43716 GCF_050871845.1 Kineococcus arenarius subsp. arenarius | reverse complement strand
CCTGCACCTGGTCATCGAGGTGAAGAACGGTTTCGTGCCCGAGGCGGTCCTGGAGCAGCTGTACCGGCTGACACCGATGGAGTAGACCTTCGGCATCAACAACGTCGCCCTCGTCGAGGGCCAGCCCCGCACGCTGGGGCTGAAGGAACTGCTCGTGGTTTTCATCTCCCACCGCCTGGACGTGGTGCGCCGGCGCACCGCGTACCGGTTGCGGCGCAGGGAGGAGCGCCTGCACCTGGTCGACGGCCTGCTGGTGGCGATCCTCGACATCGACGAGGTCATCGCCATCGTGCGCTCCTCCGACGACGCCGCCTCGGCGCGCACGAGGCTGGTGCAGGTGTTCGACCTGTCCGAGACGCAGGCCGCCTACATCCTGGACATGCAGCTGCGGAGGCTGACGAAGTTCTCCCGCATCGAGCTGGAGCGCGAGCAGGAGGAGCTGAACCGCCAGATCGCCGAGCTGCGGGCGGTCCTCGCGGACGAGGGCAGGCTGCGGAAGCTGGTCAGCGACGAGCTGGCGCAGGTGGCCGCCGAGCACGGCACGCCGCGGCGCACGGTGCTGCTGACCTCCAGCGGCCCGGCGACGGGAGCGGTGGCGGCGCTGGAGGTGGCCGACGACCCGTGCACCGTGCTGATGTCCTCCACCGGGCTGCTGGCGCGCACGGACGCGGCCGAGCCGCTGGGCACCGAGGGCCGGCGCACCCGCCACGACCTGGTGGTCTCGGCGGCCCCCGCCACCGCGCGCGGGCACGTCGGGATCGTCACCTCCGCGGGGCGCCTGGTGCGGCTGCCGGTGCTGGACCTGCCGGTGCTGCCGCCGACGAACGGGCGCCCGACCCTGTCCGGCGGGGTGGCGCTGAAGGAGTTCCTGACCCTGGCCAAGGGCGAGCGCGCGCTGGGCCTGGTGCCGCTGCCGGTGCCGGGGGTGGAGGACCCGGACGACCCGGGTTTCGCGCTGGCCACCGCCACGGGCGTCGTCAAGCGGCTGGTGCTGGAACCCCTCGGCAACCGCGAGGAGGTCGACGTCATCGCCCTGAAGGACGTCACCGCCCGCCGCAAGGACGAGGTCGTCGCCGTCGCGCAGCTGCGCACCGGCGAGGAGGACCTGGTGTTCATCACCTCCGACGCGCAGCTGCTGCGCTTCAGCGCCTCGCTGGTGCGACCGCAGGGCCGCGGTGCGGCGGGCGTGGCGGGGGTGCGCCTGTCCCCCGGCGCGCAGGTGGTGTCGATGACGGCCGTGGACGCCGACGACCCGGACGCGGTGGTGGTGACCGTGGCCGGCGACTCCGGAGCGCTGCCGGGCACCCAGCTGGGTTCGGCGAAGGTCACGCCGCTGTCGGAGTACCCCGCCAAGGGCCGGGCCACCGGCGGGGTGCGCTGCCACCGCTTCGCCCGCGGCGAGGACGTGCTGCTGCTGGCGTGGGCCGGGCACGGCCCGGCGGAGGCGGCCACCCCCACCGGCACGGCGGTGGCGCTGCCGGAGGCGCCCGGGCGCCGCGACGGCTCGGGCACGGCCCTGGACAAGCCCGCCGCGGCGGTCGCCGGGCCGCCGCTGCTCTGATCGACGTGCGGGTGCGCGAGGCCCCCGCACCTGCTCGGATGAGCGCGAGCGCCGTCGAACCCACGGGCGGCGAGGACGGAGGGCGCGTGAGCGCGAGCGGGAACGCCGGCAGGAGCACGGACAAGGACCTCGGCGCGGTGCACCCGTGGGCGGTGCACGAGGGCGAGCTGGACGTCTCGGCCCTGGAACGCACCGAGTCGCTGTTCACGCTGGCGAACGGCCGGCTCGGCGTGCGCGGCTCGCTCGACGAGGGCTCCCCCAGCGGCAGCCCGGGCACGTACCTCAGCGGCGTGCACGACCTCTGGCCGATGCACTACCCCGAGTACAGCTACGGGTACCCGCAGGTGCAGGAACGCATCGTCGCGGTTCCCGACCCGAGCCTCGTGGAGCTGTTCGTGGGCCCCGAGCGCTTCGACGTGCGCACCGGCGAGCTGCACGCCCACGAGCGCACCCTGGACCTGCGCACCGGCACGCTGCGCCGCGAGGCGGAGTGGACCTCCCCCGACGGCGCGCGCGTGCGGGTCCGCTCGGAGCGGCTGGTGCCCCTGGAGCGCCCCGGGCTGTTCGCCGTCGACCACCGCGTGCAGGCGGTGGACGAGCCGCTGGAGGTGGAGGTGCGCTCGGCGGTGGTGTGCAGCCCGCAGCTGCACCGGTCCCGCACCGAGGCCGCCGGTCGCGGCGGCGCCGTGCGCCAGCGCACCGACGGCAGCGCGCTGGCGGTCGCCGTGCTCGTGGAGCACGACGTCACCGGCCCCGCCGAGACGGAGGTGCGCACCCACGCCACCGCCGACCGGGTCGTCACCACCGCGCACGTGCGCCTGGAGCCGGGCCAGGAGCTGCGGGTCGTGAAGGTCGCCGCGCTGGGCTGGGAACCGCAGGAGACGCGCCAGCACCTGCTGCCGCGGCTGCGCACCGCCCTGGAGGCGGGCCTGCGCGACGGCTTCGAGCACCTGGCAGCGCAGCAGCGGGAGGTCCTGGACGACTTCTGGGAGCACGCCGACGTGCGGGTGGACGGCGACGAGGCGCTGCAGCAGGCCGTGCGGTTCGCCCTGTTCCACGTCCTGCAGGCCGCCGCGCAGGCCACCGACCGCGGCATCCCGGCCAAGGGGCTGACCGGCACCGGCTACGACGGGCACACCTTCTGGGACACCGAGGTGTTCGTCATGCCGATGCTCAACCACGTGTGGCCGCAGGCGGCCGCCGAGGCCCTGCGCTGGCGGCACGCCATGCTGCCGGCCGCCAGGGAGCGGGCCGCCGAGCTGGGCCTGGCGGGGGCGACGTACCCGTGGCGCACCATCACCGGCCGGGAGAGCTCGGGGTACTGGCCGGCCGGGACCGCGGCGGTGCACCTGAACGCCGACATCGCCGACGCCGCGGTGCGGTACGTGCACGCCACGGGTGACGAGGACGCCGCGCGCGAGCTCGTCACCGACGTCGTGGTGGAGACCGCCCGCTCCTGGGTGGTGCTGGGCCGCGAGGACGGGAGCGGCCGGTTCCACGTCGACGGGGTCACCGGCCCGGACGAGTACAGCGCCCTGGTGGACGACAACGCGTACACGAACCTCATGGCCCAGGCGAACCTGCGCGCCGCCGTGGACCTGGCCGGGCGGTTCCCCGAGCGCGCGCGGGCGCTCGGCGTCACCGGCGAGGAGGTGGCGCGGTGGGTGCGGCTGGCCGACGCGGTGCACGTGCCGCGCGACCCGGACACGGGCGTGCACGCCCAGGACGAGGGGTCCACCCGGCGCAAGCGGTGGGACTTCGAGGGCACCTCCCCCGAGCAGTACCCGCTGGCCGACCACTTCCCGTACTTCAGCCTGTACCGGCGCCAGGTGGCCAAGCAGGCCGACCTCGTGCTGGCCCTGCAGCTGCGCCCGGAGGCCTTCACCCTCGAGGAGAAGCGCGCCGCCTTCGAGTACTACGAGGGCCTGACCGTGCGCGACTCCTCGCTGTCGGCGTCGGTGCAGGCCGTCGTCGCCGCCGAGGTCGGGCACCTGGGCCTGGCCGCGGACTACGCCCGCGAGGCGGTGTTCGTGGACCTGCACGACCTGCGCGGCAAGACCTCCGACGGGCTGCACATCGCCTCCCTGGCGGGCGCCTGGCAGGCGCTGGTGGCCGGTTTCGGCGGGATGCGCGACGCCGACGGGCGCCTGGTGTTCGCACCGCGCCTGCCGGAGGGCCTGGACGGGTTGTGCTTCCGCACCCGGCACCGCGGTTCCTGCCTGGAGGTGAACCTCAGCCGGGACGGGGCGGTGCAGCGCGCGCGCTACACCGTGGTCAGCGGTGGGGCGGTCGACACCAGCCACCACGGGGAACGCTTCACCGTGGAGCCGGGCGCCCCGCGCACCCTCGACGTGCCGCCCGCACCGGACCTGCCCCGGCCGGAGCAGCCGCCCGGGCGGGACCCGCGCGAACTGCGCGAGCAGGCGGGCTGACCCCCCGCCCGCGGGGCTCCACCGTGAACTCCGTGTTTCCCGGCGGCGCGGCGCGGTGGCCGCCGACCGCGGACAGGAGTAGGTCTGCTGGGCATGGCAGAACCAGGCACCCCGCACCGGCAGGACCCCGCTGAGCCGGCCGCGCCCGACCGCACCTACCTGGCCTCGCTGCTGGCCGGTGTGGAGCGGGCGGCGGCGAGCGCCACCCCGCTGGGCAGCGGCTTCGCCGGTGCACCGCCGGAACTGCTGGACGCCACCGAGGTGGCCGTGGAGGGCCTGCGCGAGCAGTTGCTGGGGCTGAGCCACCGGCTGCACGCGAACCCGGAGGAGGCGTTCGGCGAGCACGCCTCGGTGCGCGCGGTGGCGGACCTGCTGGCCGGGCAGGGTGTGGACGCGCAGGTGGGCGTGCACGGGCTGGACACGGCGCTGCGGGCGTCCGTCAGCGCCGGTGAGGGCCCCACGGTGGCGGTGCTCGCCGAGTACGACGCTCTGCCGGGCATCGGCCACGGCTGCGGGCACAACGTCATCTGCGCGAGCGCGGTGGGCGCGTTCCTGGGGCTGGTCGCCGCGCTGCGCTCGGGCGCGGTGGGCGGCACGGCGGTGCTGCTGGGCACGCCCGCCGAGGAGGGCGGTGGTGGCAAGGAGACGATGGCGCGCGCCGGGGCGTTCGACGGCGTCGACGCGGTGGTGATGCTGCACCCGTTCAGCTACGACGTGGCGGTGCAGCCGTTCCTGGGGCGCCGGCAGGTGCGGGTGACGTACCGGGGCGTGGCGGCGCACGCCTCCGCGCAACCGTTCATGGGCCGCAACGCCCTGGACGCGGTGGTCGCCGGCTACCAGGGCATCGCGATGATGCGCCAGCACATCAGCCCCGCGGACCGGGTGCACGGCATCGTCCTGGACGGCGGGCAGCGTCCCAACGTGGTGCCCGAGCGGGCGGCCGCCGAGTACTACGTGCGCTCGGCGGAGCCGGCGACGCTGGCGGACCTGTGCGCGCGGGTGGAGGCGGTGCTGGTGGCCGCGGCCGCGATGACCGGGTGCGGATACGAGCTGCAGTGGGACCGCCAGCCGGCGTACCTGCCGATCCGGGCGAACCTGGAGCTCGCCGCGCGCTGGACGCAGCACCAGCGCCGACGCGGGCGCACCGCCCTGCCGCCGGGGGTGGTGCCGGAGAACCTGTCGGGGTCCACCGACCTGGGCAACGTCAGCGTGCGGGTCCCGGCGATCCACCCGATGGTCGCCGTCGCGGGGCCGGAGGTCTCCCTGCACACCGAGGAGTTCGCTCGGGCGGCCGGTTCCCCGTCGGGTGACGCGGGAGTGCTGGACGGTGCGGTGGGCCTGGCCCTGACGGCGCTGGACGTGCTGGCCGACGCGGAGCTGCTGGCGGCGGTGCGTGCGGAGTTCGAGCGCGCCGGCGGCGTGCTGGACGTCGAGGGGTTCCTCTCGTGAGCCGGCGCGGGCGCACGGGCGCACGCGCCGCGGACCGGCTGGAGGTCTCGCCGACCCGCGTGGACCGGTTCCTCGGCGGCATCGAACGGGTGGGCAACCGCATCCCGGAACCGTTCGTGCTGTTCCTGGTCCTGTTCGCGCTGCTGGCGGTGGCGAGCAGCGCCATGGCCTGGGCCGGTGTCACCGTCGAGGTGCCCGGCTCGGGGCAGGTGGACGCGGTGCGCGGGTTGTTCACCGGTGAGGGCGTGCAGTGGTTCACCACGAGCCTGGTCGACAACTTCGTGGCGTTCCCGCCGCTGGGCACCGTCGTGGTCATCCTGCTGGCGGTGGGGCTGGCGCAGCGCAGCGGGCTGATGGCGACGCTGGTGCGGGTGGCGTTCGCGGGTGCGCCGCGCTGGGCGCTGCCGTACGCGGTGGCGTTCATCGGCGTCGTGGGCAGCGTCATGGCGGACTCGGTGATGATCGTCATCCCGCCGCTGGCGGCGATGGTGTTCAAGGCCGTCGGGCGGCACCCGGTGGCGGGCCTGCTCGGGGCGTTCGCGGCGGCCGGCGCCGGGTACTCCACGTCGATCGCGGTCACCAGCCTGGACGCCCTGTTCGCGGGCATCACCTCGTCGGTGGCGCAGACCCTGCCGGACGCGGGAACACCGGTGACGCCGGTGTCGAACTGGTACTACAACATCGCCAGTTCGATCGTGCTGACCCTGGTGTGCGGGCTGCTCATCACCCGGGTGCTGGAACCGGCGCTGCGGCGCGGCGGGGTGCCCACCGAGGAGCGGGCGGACGCCGAGGGCCCGGGTGCGGTGCAGGACGTCGCCGACCTCACCGTCACCCCCGCCGACCGCCGCGCCCTGGGGCGCGCCGGGCTGGCGGCCCTGCTCACCGCGCTGGCGCTGACCGCGCTCACCGTCGTGCCGGGGTCCCCGATGCGCAACGAGGACGGCGGGTACCTGCCGACCTCACCGCTGCTGGGGTCGGTGGTGTTCCTCGTGGTGGTGATGCTCACCGTGCCCGCCCTGGTGTTCGGCCGGGCCAACGGCACGCTGCGGCGGATCACGCAGGTGCCGGCCGCGATGGCCGACGCGGTGAAGGACATGGCGCCGTTCATCGTCCTGGCGTTCGTGCTGGGGCAGTTCATCGCCCTGTTCACCTGGAGCCGGGTGGGCACCTGGATGGCGGTGGCGGGGGCGAGCGCGCTGCGCTCGCTGGACCTGACGGGCTACGAGGCGATCGTCGCGTTCGTGGCGCTGGCGAGCGTGCTGAACCTGTTCATCATCTCCGGGTCGTCGATGTGGACGATCATGGGTGCGGTGTTCGTGCCGCTGTTCGCGCTGCTGGGCTACGAACCGGCGTTCACGCAGGCGGCGTTCCGCGCCGGGGACTCCGCCACGCAGATCCTCACGCCGCTGAACCCGTACATCGTGGTGGTGCTGGCGATGCTGCGCCGCTACGAACCGCAGGCCGGGCTGGGGACCCTGATCTCGCGGTTCCTGCCCTTCACGATCTGCTTCTGGATCTCGTGGATGGCGCTGCTGACGCTGTGGTTCTTCCTCGGGCTGCCGCTGGGGCCGGGGACCGACGCGCGCCTGTGAGGACTCGCGCGCCGGACCGCCCGGCGGTGCGGCGCCGAGGGGCGTGGGTCACAACGCGCGCACCTCGGCGTCGGCCAGCGCCTGCACGGCCGCGCGCGCGGCTTCGGGCGAGTCGGCCGCCAGCGCCGCGCGCGCCATCTCCCGGCAGGTCGCGGAGCTGGTGCGGGCCAGCGCGAAGCGGACGGCGGGCACGGCGGCCGGGGCCATCGACAGGCTGGTCACGCCCAGGCCGACGAGCACCAGCGCCAGCAGCGGGTCGCGGGCGGCCTCCCCGCACACGCCCACGGGCCTGCCCGCCGCGGCGCCGGCCTCACCGGTCATCCCCACGAGCTGCAGCACGGCCGGCTGCCACGGGTCGAGCAGCTCGGCCAGCTCCCCGGCGAGGCGGTCGGCGGCCATGGCGTACTGGGTGAGGTCGTTGGTGCCGATGCTGACGAAGTCGAGCCCGGCGGCCAGCAGCGCCGGGGCGCGCAGGGCGGCGGCGGGGACCTCCACCATGGCGCCCACGGTGCGCAGGCCGGCGGTGCGGGCCTGCGCGGCGAAGTCCGCGGCCTCGGCGGGGGTGGCGACCATGGGGGCCATCACCCACGGGTCGGTGCCGGTGCGCTCGGCGGCGGCGGCCAGGGCCCGCAGCTGGGTGGTGAGCAGCCCCGGGTGGCGCCGGGCGGTGCGCAGGCCCCGCACGCCCAGGGCGGGGTTCTCCTCCGGTTCCACCTCGACGAACGCCAGCGGCTTGTCGGCGCCGGCGTCCAGGGTGCGCACCACGACCTTGCGGCCGGCGAACGCGGCCAGCACGCGGGCGTAGGCGTCGGTCTGCTCCGCCTCGGTGGGTTCGGAGGTGCGCTCCAGGAAGAGGACCTCGGTGCGGAACAGGCCGACGCCCTCCACGGCCGAGGCGCCCGCGCCGGCGGCGGCGCGCTCGGCGTCCTCGACGGCGCCGACGTTGGCGAGCAGCTGCACGGCCACCCCGTCGGCGGTGCGGCCGGGGCCGCCGGGCGCCTGCGCCAGCGCGGCCCGGGCGGCGCGGCGCGCCTGGACGGCGTCGACGAGCTCGGCGGAGGGCGCCGGGGTGACGGTGCCCTCCCGGGCGTCCAGCACGACCCGCTCCCCCGCCGGCAGGGCCAGGGCGCCTGCGACGCGCACCACGCAGGGCACGTCGAGCTGGGCGGCGATGATCGCGGTGTGGCTGGTCGGCCCGCCCAGCTCGGTGACGATCCCGACGACCTTCGCCAGGTCCAGGGTGGCGGTGTCGGCGGGAGCGAGGTCGGCCGCCACGACCACGGAGGGACCGCGCAGCTCGGGCACGCCCGGTTGCGGCAGCCCCAGGACGTGGGCGACGACGCGGTCGCGCACGTCGCGCAGGTCGGTGACCCGCTCGGCCAGGTACGGGCCGGAGGCGGCCAGGACCTCGCAGAAGCCCTCCACGGCGGCGTCGACCGCGCTCGCGGGCCCGGTGCCGGCGGCGATGCGCCGCTCCACGTCGCCCAGCAGGCCGGGGTCCTCGGCCATCAGCGCGGTGGCCTGCAGGACGTCGGCGGTGGTGCCGCCGGCCGCGGCGGCCCGCTCGCGCAGCGTGGTGGCCACGGCGGCGAACGCCTCGCGCACCGCGGCGGTGGCGGCGGCCGGGTCGGTCGCGGCCGGTTCGTCGGCCGGCGGGCGGGCGGCGGGGGCGACGAGCACGACGGCGCCGACGGCGGCGGAGGTGCCGACGCCCACGCCGGTCAGCGCGGCGGGCGTCGCGGGTTCGGTGAGCGTCACGGCGGGTCCTCGGTCCTGTCGTCGGTCGGGTCTGGTGGGGGAGGGGGTGGGAGGCCGGCGGGACGGCTCAGGCGGCGTCGTGGTCGGTCTCGACCAGGACCGCGAGCTGCTCCAGCGCCTGCTCGGCGCCCTCGCCGTCGGCGGCCAGGGTGACGCTCTGGCCGTGCTGGGCGCCCAGCCCCATGACCATGAGGATGCTGCGGGCGTCGACGGGCGCACCGCCCTCCACGGCGATGGTGACGGGCAGGCCGGTGGCGACGGCGGCCTGGACGAACAGGGACGCGGGGCGGGCGTGCAGGCCGACGCGGGAGCCGACGACGGCGGTGCGGGTGGGCACGGGGTTCTCCTCGGAGGTTCCAGGGGTGTGGCGACGGGGGTTCGCGCGGGTGGGGCCGCGGTCGCCCGGGGGCCCCGTGCGGGGCCCCCGGGTGCGCGTCTCAGGCCGAGACGGGCTGGCCGCTGGTGGCGCCGGCCTGCGCGCCGGCGGGGGCGTCGGTGCCCGCGCGGTGCGTGCTCTTGAGCGCGACGACCGCCAGGCCGGTGACGACGGTGCCGACGACGATCGCCAGCAGGTACAGCAGCGGCTGGCTGACCAGGCCCAGGACCACCACACCGCCGTGCGGGGCGCGCAGCGCGTTGTCGAACGCCATGACCAGGCCGCCGGTGACGCCGGAGCCGAGGATGCACGCGGGGATGATGCGCAGCGGGGCGGCCGCGGCGAACGGGATGGCGCCCTCGGAGATGAAGAACGCCCCCAGCAGGACCGCGGCCTTGCCGTTCTGCTGCTCGGCCTCGGTGAACAGGCGCTTGCGCAGGAACGTCGCCAGCGCGATGCCCAGCGGCGGGGTCATGCCGGCGGCCATGACCGCGGCCATGACCTTCAGCTCCACGGGGCTGCCGGAGGCCGCGGCGGCGGTGGCCAGACCGGTGGTGGCGAAGGTGTAGGCGACCTTGTTCACCGGGCCGCCCAGGTCCACGGCCATCATGGCGCCCAGGATCACGCCGAGCAGGACGACGCCGGAACCGGACAGCGAGTTCAGGCCGGTGGTGAGGGAGTCCATCAGCCACTTCAGCGGCCGGCCGAGCACCACGAGCATGACGAACCCGGTGACGATCGTGGCCACCAGCGGGATGACGACGACGGGCATGATGCCGCGCACGGCGTTGGGCACCTTCAACCGGGCCAGGCCCAGGGCGACGAAGCCTCCCAGGAAACCCGCGGCCAGGCCGCCGAGGAAACCGGCGCCCACGGTCACCGCGAGCGCGCCGCCGACGAAACCGGGGGCGATGCCCGGGCGGTCGGCGATGCCGAAGGCGATGAAGCCGGCGAGCACGGGCACCAGGAAGCCGAAGGCGGCCTGCCCCACGACGAGCAGCAGGCCTGCCCACTGCTCGCGGTCGGCGACGTCGAAGCCGTCGGCGAACAACCCGGTGAAGTAGGCGTTCGCGCTCACCCCGTCGCGGTCCAGGGCGATCTCGTACCCGCCGAGCATGAAGGCCAGTGCGATGAGGATGCCGCCGGCCGCGACGAACGGGATCATGTAGCTGACGCCCGTCATGAGCCACTGCCGCACGCGGGTGCCCACGCCGGCTCCGGAGGTCACCTTCGTGGCGGGCGCGGCCGGTGCCGCGGGCGCACCGGGGACGTCCTGGCCCGGCTGGACGGCCGGTCCGGCGGCGGTGCGCGCGGGAGCCGCCTCGACGGCGGCGACGGCGGCGGCCACCACGCCGGGGGCGTCCGCGACGGCCTTCTTCACGCCGACGTCGACGAACGGCTTGCCCGCGAAGCGGTCCTTGTCGCGGACCTCGAGGTCCGCGGCGTAGATGACGCCGTCGGCGGCGGCGATGACGGCGGGGTCGAAGGGCGCGGAGCCCGCGGCGCCCTGGGTCTCGACGCTCACCTCGTGCCCGGCGGCCTTGCCGGCCTGCTCCAGGGCCTCGGCGGCCATGTACGTGTGCGCGATGCCCGTGGGGCAGGACGTGATCGCGACGAACTTCATCGTCCGTAGACCTCTTCCATGACGGTGCGGGCGACCGACGCGGCGTCGGGCGCCTCGAGCAGGGACTGGCGGAAGGAGACGTGCACCAGCTTGCGGGCCAGCGCGGCGAGGATGGTCATGTGGTCGGCCTCGCCGGTGGTGGGCGCGGCGATGAGGAAGACGAGGTTGGCCGGGCCGTCCGGGGCCCCGAAGTCGACGCGCTCGCCGGAGACCACGCGGCCCACGGCGAGGCTCGGCACCGTCACGGCCGCGGAACGGGCGTGCGGCAGGCCGATGCCCCCGGGGATGCCGGTGGCCATCTGCTCCTCGCGGGCCGCGACGTCGGCGAGGAACTGCTCCAGGTCGGTGACGCGCCCGGCGGACTGCAGCTTCTGCGCGAGCTGGCGCGTGGCGTCGACGCGGTCGCCGGCGCGCAGGTCGGCGATGACGAGGTCGCCGGTGATGAGGTCCGGGGTGTTCGCGGTGTCGCTCATGGCTGCAGGTCCTTCACGGGGGTCTCGGGGTCGGGGTTCTCGACGACGCGGACGCCGGTGGCGCCTTCGCGCGTCTGCTCGGGGCCGGGGACGGTGCTGCCCGGCAGGAGGACGGCCGCGCGGCCCCACGCGACCGCGGTGGCCAGCCGTCGCGGGGCCGGGCCCTGCTCGTGCAGGTAGCCGGCCAGGGTGCAGTCGCCCGCGCCGACGGTGCTGCGCGGCACCAGGGGCGGGCCACCGGCCCACCAGGTGCCCTCGGTGGTGACCAGCAGGGCGCCGGCCTCGCCGAGGCTGACGAGGACGTCGCCGCACCCGCGCGTGCGCAGGTCCGCGGCGGCGGCGCGGACGTCGCCCACCGTCGTCAGCTCGCGGGCGACCAGCTCGGCCAGCTCCTCCAGGTTCGGCTTGACCACGTCCGGGCCGGCCTGCACGGCGGCCGCCAGGGCGGGACCGGAGGTGTCCACGGCCGTGCGCGCCCCGGCGGCGCGGCCCAGCCGCACCAGGCGGGCGTGCAGGTCGCCGGGCGCTCCCGGCGGCAGGCTGCCGCTGGAGGCCAGCCAGCGCGGACCGACGGTGAGGCGGGCGCGCACGGTGCGCTCGAGCGCCTCGACCTCCTCCGCGCCGAGCACGGGGCCGGGCTCGTTGAGCTTCGTGGTGGTGCCGTCGGCCTCGACGACGGTGGTGTTGGTGCGCACGGTCCCGGCGACGGCCACGGGGACCACCTCCACGCCCTGCGGGGCCAGCAGCCCCACCAGGCGGTCGCCGTCCAGACCGCCGCACGGCAGCACCGCCGCGGCGCGGGCGCCGTGCAGGGCCAGCGCGCGGGCGACGTTGACGCCCTTGCCGCCGGCCTCCTCGCTCGCGCCGCGGGCGCGGTGCACCTCGCCGCGGGTGAGGACGTCCAGCTCGAGGGTGCGGTCGATGCTGGGGTTAGGCGTGACGGTCAGGACCGCCGGGTGCGCGGCGCTCACGCCCGCACCACCCGCGGCCCGGCGGCCTCGACGTCGGCGACGACGTCGGGGTCCGCCCCGGTGTCCGTGATCACTGTGTCGACCCCTTCCAGGTCAGCGACGTGGGCGAAGTCGTCGCGGCCGAGCTTGGAGCGGTCGGCCAGGACGACGGTGCGGCGGGCGGCGCGCATCAGGGCCCGCTTGACGCCGGCCTCGGCGAGGTCGGGCGTGGTGAGCCCCCGCTCGACGCTGAGGCCGTTGGTGCCG
Source organism: Kineococcus arenarius subsp. arenarius (assembly GCF_050871845.1). Classification (NCBI taxonomy): domain Bacteria; kingdom Bacillati; phylum Actinomycetota; class Actinomycetes; order Kineosporiales; family Kineosporiaceae; genus Kineococcus; species Kineococcus arenarius. The sequence goes on along the minus strand of NZ_JBJLSE010000026.1, from coordinate 31,234 downwards.
AGGAAGCAGACGTCGGCGAAGACCTCCGCCAACGCCCGCTCGGCCCAGGCGCCCACGGCGGCCAGGGTGCGCCCGCGCACCTGGCCCCCGACCAGGTGCAGGGTGACGTTGCCGCGGGTCGCGAGCGCCTGGGCGATCTGCAGGCCGTGGGTGACGACCACGAGCTCGCGGTCGGTGGGCAGCAGCTCGGCGAAGCGGGCCGTGGTGGTGCCGGCGTCGACCAGGACGGTGCCGCCCTCGGGCAGCTCGGCCAGGGCGGCCCTGGCGATGCGTTCCTTCTCGGCGCTGAAGACCTCCTGGCGCTCCCCCACGGCCGGCTCGGTGCCCAGCCGCTCCACGGGGATGGCGCCGCCGTGCACGCGCCGCAGCACGCCGTGGCGCTCGAGCGCCGTCAGGTCGCGGCGGATGGTCTCGGGGGTGACGTCCAGGACCTCGGCGAGCGCGGTGACCTCGACGCGGCCCGCCGCGCGGGCCCGTTCGAGGATCGCCTGGTGGCGCTCCGGTGCGTACATCGCCGACTCCGTCGTCCGTGCCGACCCGCTGAGCGGGCTCCTCCGGACCTCGAACCGGTCCGGTGTGCTCGATGATGAGCCGGAAGCAAGCCTGTTGTCAAACAATCGGGCACGAACGGGCAAACAACCGGACACGAAGCCACAGCGGGTGGCCGTGCTCCCACGCGGAGCGCACGACGCCCCCGCGCCGGGGGCGCGGGGGCGTCGTGGAGGGTGGCGGCAGGACCCACCGGTGCTCAGGCGTCGATGCGCTCGCGGTCCAGCCGCTCGGCCCCGGCGATGATGAAGTCCTTGCGGGGAGCGACGTCGTTGCCCATGAGCAGCTCGAAGACCCGCTCGGCCGCCTCGCCGTCGGCGATGGTGACCCGCCGCAGCGTGCGGTGCTGCGGCTCCATCGTCGTCTCGGCCAGCTGGTCCTCGTCCATCTCCCCCAGGCCCTTGTAGCGCTGCGGCTCCTTGTAGGTGCGCCCGCGCCGCTGCAGGTCCGCGGTGACGCGGCGCAGCTCGGCGTCGGAGTAGGTGTACAGGACCTCCTTCTTCGCCCGGCCCGTGCCGTTGACCTCCAGGCGGTGCAGCGGCGGCACCGCCGCGAAGACCCGCCCGGCGTCCACCAGCGGGCGCATGTACCGGAAGAACAGCGTCAGCAGCAGGGTGCGGATGTGGGCGCCGTCCACGTCGGCGTCGGTCATCAGCACGATCTTGCCGTAGCGCACCGCCGAGAGGTCGAAGCTGCGCCCCGAGCCCGCGCCCACGACCTGGATGATCGAGGCGCACTCGGCGTTCTTGAGCATGTCCGCCACCGACGCCTTCTGGACGTTGAGGATCTTGCCGCGCAGCGGCAGCAGCGCCTGGTACTCGGAGTTGCGCGCCCCCATCGCCGTGCCCAGCGCCGAGTCGCCCTCGACGAGGAACAGCTCGGTGCGCGAGACGTCGTCGGAGCGGCAGTCCTTCAGCTTCGCCGGCAGCGAGGAGGACTCCAGGGCGTTCTTGCGCCGCTGGGTCTCCTTGTGCAGCCGGGCGGAGATGCGGCTCTTCATCTCCGAGACGACCTTGTCCAGCACGAGGGTCGCCTGCTGCTTGTCCTCCCGCTTGGGGGAGACGAGCACCTCGCCGAGCTCCCGCTCGACGACCCGGCGCACGATCTGGCGCACGGCGGCGGTGCCCAGCACCTCCTTGGTCTGCCCCTCGAACTGCGGCTCGGCCAGCCGGACGGTGACGACGGCCGTGAGCCCGGCGAGGATGTCGTCCTTCTCGAGCTTCTCGTCCTTGCCCACCTTCAGGCGGCGGGCCTGGGCGTCGACCTGCTTCTTCACCGCGGCGAACAGGCCCTGCTCGAAGCCCGACAGGTGCGTGCCGCCCTTGGGGGTGGCGATGATGTTCACGAACGAGCGGACGGTGGCGTCGTAGCCGGTGCCCCAGCGCAGCGCGACGTCCACGACGCACTGGCGCTGCACGTCCTGGGGCGTCATGTGGCCGCTGTCGTCGAGCACCGGGACGGTCTCGGTGAAGACGTCCTCGCCCTGCAGGCGCCACACCGAGGTGACCGGGGCGTCGGGGGTGAGGAAGTCGACGTACTCGCCGATGCCGCCGTCGTGCTGGAAGACCTCCTCGGTGGGCTGCTCGCCGCGCTCGTCGCGCACGACGATGCGCAGGCCCGGCACGAGGAAGGAGGTCTGGCGGGCGCGCGCGGCGAGGTCCTCGTAGGAGAACGCCGCGGTCTTCAGGAAGATCTGCGTGTCGGCCCAGTAGCGCACGCGCGTGCCGGTGGCGCCGCGCTTGGCCCGCCCCACGACCTCCAGGCCGGTGGTGGGCGTGAACGGCGCGTCCGGGCCCTCGCCGGCGTAGCGGCCCGGCGTGCCCCGCCGGAAGCTCGTGGCGTACGTCTTGCCGCCGCGGTCCACCTCCACGTCCAGGCGCGCCGACAGGGCGTTGACCACGCTGGCACCCACCCCGTGCAGGCCGCCGGAGGCCGAGTAGGAGCCGCCGCCGAACTTGCCGCCGGCGTGCAGGTGGGTGAAGACGACCTCCACGCCCGACAGCCCCGTGCGCCGCTCGACGTCGACGGGGATGCCGCGCCCGTCGTCGCGGACCTCCACCGAGCCGTCCGCGTGCAGCACCACGTCGATGCGGCTGCAGTGCCCGCCGAGCGCCTCGTCGACGGAGTTGTCGATGATCTCCCACAGGCAGTGCATGAGGCCGCGGGAGTCGGTGGAGCCGATGTACATGCCCGGGCGCTTGCGCACCGCCTCCAGGCCCTCCAGGACCAGCAGGTGGGCAGCGGTGTAGCCCTCCTCCCCCTGGCCGTCCTTCGGCGCGCGGGAGCGGGGGGCGGAACTGGGGGGAGTCACCCCGGCAGGGTAGACGGCGCCCCCGACGCGCCGCGGTGCCGCGCGCGGCGCGCGGCGCGGCGCCACCGGCGCCTCCGCCGAGAGCGAACGCACTGCTCCACCGGCGTGGGAACGCGCGCGCACCGGCGGGGGTTGGGACAGAGTGGGCGCGGGAGCACCCGCTACCGCCGCCCGCAGGACCGGAAGGAGTCGTGGAGTGACCACCACAACAGCCCTTGCCAGCGACCCGATGACGGCCGCCGACCGCTGCGACCGTTGCGGTGCACAGGCCTACGTCCGTGCCGTGCTGCCCTCCGGGGGCGAGCTGCTCTTCTGCGCCCACCACGGGCGCGAGCACCGCGACGCCCTCCGCGAGGTCGCGCGGGACATCCAGGACGAGTCCCGCAAGCTGGCCTCCACCCCGTCGATCGCCCCGGTCGACGAGCGCTGAGGCGGCGCTGACCAGGACCACGCAGGACCGACGAGCCCGGCGCCACCCCCGTGGGTGACGCCGGGCTCGTCGTCGTGGCCCTCGCCGTCGCGGTGGGCCTCGTCGGCGTCGTCGTGCCCGTCCTGCCGGGCACCGTGCTCATCGGCCTCGCCGTGCTGGTGTGGGCCGTCGTGCAGGGCGGGGCCGCCTGGGCCTTCTTCGCCGGCGCCGCGGCGCTGCTCGTCGCCGGGCAGGTCGCCATGTACCTCGTGCCCGGCCGGCGCCTCAGCCGCGCCGGGATCCCCCGCTCCACCCTGCTGCTCGGCGGCGCGCTCGGCGTCGTCGGGTTCTTCGTCGTGCCCGTCCTGGGCCTGCCGCTGGGCTTCGTGCTCGGGGTCTTCCTCGCCGAGCTCGCCCGATCCTCCCGCGCCCGGCTCGGGGCCCGCAGCGCGTGGTCCTCGACCGTGCAGGCGCTGAAGGGCGTGGGGCTCAGCGTCGCCATCGAGGGCCTGGCCGGAACCCTGGCCGCCGTGGTGTGGGTCGTCGGGGCGCTCGTCCTGCGGGTCTGAGCCCTCAGCCCCGTCGCACGCGCGCCGCACCCCACGTGCAGCGGCGTGCGGGCGGGCGCTGTCGCGTGCCCCGGACGCACCTCGGCCCCCGGTCCGCGTGAAGCGGTCCGGGGGCCGAGGTGCGTGTGCGGAGCTCAGTCCAGGTAGTCGCGCAGCACCTGCGAACGCGACGGGTGGCGCAGCTTGGACATCGTCTTGGACTCGATCTGCCGGATCCGCTCGCGCGTGACGCCGTAGACCTTGCCGATCTCGTCCAGCGTCTTCGGCTGACCGTCGGTCAGGCCGAAGCGCATCGAGACCACGCCCGCCTCGCGCTCGGAGAGGGTGTCCAGCACCGAGTGCAGCTGCTCCTGCAGCAGCGTGAAGCTGACCGCGTCGGCCGGCACGACCGCCTCGGAGTCCTCGATGAGGTCACCGAACTCGCTGTCGCCGTCCTCGCCCAGGGGGGTGTGCAGCGAGATGGGCTCGCGGCCGTACTTCTGGACCTCGACGACCTTCTCCGGGGTCATGTCGAGCTCCTTGGCGAGCTCTTCCGGAGTGGGCTCGCGGCCCAGGTCCTGCAGCATCTGCCGCTGCACGCGGGCGAGCTTGTTGATGACCTCGACCATGTGCACCGGGATGCGGATGGTGCGGGCCTGGTCCGCCATCGCGCGGGTGATGGCCTGGCGGATCCACCACGTCGCGTAGGTCGAGAACTTGTAGCCCTTGGTGTAGTCGAACTTCTCCACCGCGCGGATCAGGCCCAGGTTGCCCTCCTGGATCAGGTCCAGGAAGAGCATGCCGCGGCCGGTGTAGCGCTTGGCCAGGGAGACGACCAGGCGCAGGTTCGCCTCCAGCAGGTGGTTCTTGGCGCGGCGGCCGTCCTCGGCGATCCACCACAGCTCGCGCTTGGAGATCGGGTCCATGCTCTCGCCGGAGTGCAGCTTCTCCTCGGCGAACAGGCCGGCCTCGATGCGCTTGGCGAGCTCGACCTCCTGCTCGGCGTTGAGGAGGGCGACCTTGCCGATCTGCTTGAGGTAGTCCTTGACCGGGTCGGCGGTGGCGCCGGCGGTGGCGACCTGCTGGGCGGGGGCGTCGTCGTCGTCGTCGGTCAGCACGAAGCCGCCGGCGGTCTTCTTGGCCCCGGGAGCCTCCTCGGAGGCCTCCTCGACGACGGCGTCGTCGTCGACGACGAGGTCCTCCACCTTGACGTCCTCCACCGGCTCCTCGCCGGCGGCACCGTCACCGGGAGCGGTCTCGGGAGCCGCGGTCTTGGCCGCGGACTTCGCCGCCGTCTTGGCGGTGCTCCTGGTGGCGGTCTTGGCGGCGGGCTTGGCCTTGGCCGCCGGGGCCGCAGCGGCCTCGCCGTCGACCGGGGCGGCGGCGCGCTTGGCCGCCGGCCGGGCCGGCTTGGTGGCCGTGGCGGTGGAGGTGGAGCGGCGGGTCGAGGAAGCGGCGACGGCGCGCTTGGGCGCGGCCTCGGGGACGCGCACGGTGATGCCGGCGTCGTCGAGGGCGCGCAGCACCACCTTCATGCGCTGCACGGGCAGCTGGGCGTCCTCGCACGCGGTGCGCACGGCGTGGGCGTCGACGAACCCGTGGGTGGTGCCGTGCTGCAGGAGCTCCTGGAAGGGAGCGGAAGCGAACTCGGGCGGGAGCGGCCGGGATGTCGATACCGACGACACGGACTGCCTTTCGTCGTGGGCGGAACGGGACTGCGCGGGCAGCAGCCGACAAGGTCAACACCGGCGGGCACCGTTGCATGCCCACTGAGGACGACAAACGCCGATTGTGGCACGACGGGAGCCGTCCCGGCGTACCCCGCCACCTGTGCGCGCCCCGCGAGGCCCCCGCACGGCCCCTCCGGAACCGCTGTCGCGGCCCGTCCAGCCGGGTGCCCGGCGCCGTCGCGCACCGGGCGGTCAGTCCTCCGGCTTGACCGCCAGGACGGGGCAGGGGGCGTCCAGCAGGATGCGCTGGGCGCTCGCTCCGAGGATGAGCTTGCCCACGGGGGTGCGGCGGCGCAGACCGATGACGATGAGGGCCGCCCCGGAGCTCTCCGCGGCTTCGATGAGGTCCTCGGCGGGGTCCTCGCTGTCGGGGACCTCGCGCAGCTCGTCCTCCAGCCCCGCCTCGTCCAGGCGGGCGCGCACGGCCTCGTGCACGGCCTGCAGCTGCTCGGCCTCCTGCGGATCGGCCTCCCTGCCGGGCCGGCGGCTGTGGACGACCACCAGCGGCAGCCCCAGCCGGGCGGCGGCGGCTCCGGCCTGCTCCAGCGCGGCGCGCCCCTCCGGGTTGGCCACGTACCCGACGACGATCCCCATGCGCACACCCTCCTGGACCCTGCTGCGACGCGCGGTCCCGCCCGAGCGCGGACCGCACCTGCCGACGGCCCCGTCCCGCCTGTGCGCGGTCCGGGTGCAGCCGCGGTGACGGTACTAGACACCTCTCGCCGCGACGCGCGCCAGCCCCGTGCGCACCGCACCGCGGCGGCCGGTCACCGCGCAGCGCCCCCGCGCGGCGGCAGGCCCACCCGCAGCGCCGCGGCGACGAGCCCGGCGAGGCGGTGGCCGGGGTCGGCGTCCAGCGCCGCCTCGGCACAGGCACCGGCGCGCACCCCGTCCCCGACGGACCAGTACGCCCAGCCGGCCAGCGCCCACGCACCGGCTCCGGGGGCTCCGGGGGCGTGGCGGGCCAGGTCCACCGCGAGCGCGGCCGCGGCCACCGACCGGGAGCGCTCGCACTCGGCGTCCAGGGCGCGGTGCACGAGGGCGGCGGTGCCCCCGCCGGCGGGGTCCCCACCGGCGGGCGTGCGGACGAGGGCGGCCACGGCGGGGGCGCGCAGGTGCGCGGGCGCGCCGGTGAGCAGGGCCGCGTCCCGCACGGGCACGTCCTGCAGGGCGGCCAGCAGGCGACCGGCGACGGCGGGGTCGGGCAGGGCGGGGGCGGCGGGCGGCAGGTACCGCTGCACCTCGCGCTCGAACTCGGCCAGGGCCAGCGAGCGGCGCTGCGGCGTCCACGCCGACCGCACGGCGCTGCGGCGCGCTGCGCCGGCGGTGCGCAGGCGCGCGTGCGGCAGCGGGGTCCGCTCGGGCAGCAGCGCGTCGCGGTCGGCGAGGGCGGACAGGCCCCGCCCGACGGCCTCCGCCGCCACCCGCTCGGCGCCCGGGGTCCGCAGCGGCAGCCCCTCGGGCGGGCAGCAGCGCACGTCGGGGCAGCTCAGGGAGCGCCAGCGGCCGCCCGCGACGAGGACCGCCTCACCGGCGCTGCAGCCCGCCGCGCGCAGCCCGCTGAGGGCGGCCGCCACCGCGGCGGCACCGGCCGCCCCGGCGCGCAGCACCGCGGGCGCCGGTCCCGGTGCCGCTCCCGCCGGTCCCGTCTCGTCGTAGCAGGCCACCACGACCGGGTGGGTGGACCGCCCGGCACCCGACCGGGCGCGCAGCAGCCGGTCGACGGCCTCGGCGGCCGCGGTCCCGGCGAGCCGCTCGAGCACCTGCGGTTCGGCCGGGCCGGGCAGGTCGACGCGCACCACGGCGCCGAGCCGGGCACGGTCGCCCGTCCCGTCCCCGGCCGGACGCAGCTCCAGCAGGACGAGGCTGTGCCGGGGGTGGAAGCCCAGCCGGTACGGCAGCACGGCGAGCAGTTCCCCGGGACCGGACAGGACGAGCGGGGGCTGGGGCGCGGCATCGGTGGTCACGGGCCCACCGTGCCCGCCGGCCGGGCCGGCGAGGGGGTGCGGTCCACAGGTGCGCCCGCCGCGGCGCCTCAGGGGGCGGCGTGCCTCCCGCGGCGCTCCCGGCGGGTGCCACCGGGGCCGGCGTCCACGGCCCCGGCGTCCCAGCGCGCGCGCCAGGCGGCGTAGTCCTCGGTGGCCGTCAGCAGGGCGCCGGCCACCCACGCGGCGACCACGGCGTCGTCGAGGACGCCCACCAGCGGCAGCACTGCCTCGGGGACCAGGTCGGCCGGCGACAGCAGGTACGCCAGGCCGGCGGCCGCACCGGCCAGGCGGGGACGGCCCGGCCCGCGGTAGCGCCCGCCGATCGAGTCGGACACCATCGCCGGCAGCGAGCGCGCCCGGGCGCCCGGGCCCGGCGTCCCCGGCCGGGTGCCCGAACGGGCCGTGCGCCACAGCACGGCCAGGGCCGAGCGGCGCCGGTCCACCGGCAGCACCGGTCGGGCGCTCACGGTTCGGCCGGGCCCTCCACGGCCGCGGCGGCGGACACCGGCGGCAGCGCGTGCTCGGCGTGCTTGGCGATGCGGCGCAGCATGAGGGCGTCGGCACCGGCGCCGACCGCTCCACCGAGCACCGGCACCACGCGGCTGCCGACGCGGACCAGTCCCCCGGTGCCGATGCGCGCCAGCAGGCGGAACCCGACGCCCTTGTTGACGAGCATGAGGACCGCCGGGGGCCAGCGGCGGGTGGCCAGCGAGGCCAGGCGCCCGCCGATGTTCAGGCTGGGCAGGCCCGCCGACTTCAGCACGTCGGTGGCGTCGGCTCCCACGAGGGTCAGCAGCACGGCGCTGCGCACCTCGGGCCGGGAGGTGTCGTAGCCGCGCAACTCCGCCACGGCCGCGACCGCGCGGGTGGCCAGCACGTAGAAGCCGGCGACGTTGGCGGGCAGGGCCACCGGCAGCGTCAGCAGGCCCCCCACCCCCGTGGCGAAGCCGCTGGCGGCCACGAGCCTGGTGTGCCGGCGCACCACGGCGTGCACCGCGGACTCGGTGCTGGGGTGCGCGGCGCGCGCGTCGCGCGCCACCTCGGCGGCTCCCGCGAAGGGCCCCCTGCCGTCGATCCCGACGGCGAGGAGCCGTTGCACCAGGGCGGCGGCGCGCGAGTCGTCGGCGCCCTGAACGGCCTGCTGGGCGGGGTCCTGCGCTGCGTCTCGGCGTGCCACTGCTCTCGTCCTCCTCCGGCCGGCCGGGCGTGGCCGGGCGCAGGAGACGCTAACGGCCGCGGCCGCGCGACGCTCGCCGGGCGGGCGGCCGCGGGGCCGCCGGGGGCGTCAGCGGGCGGGGTCCTGCTCGCTGAGGTAGGCGGCGACCTCGGCCACGCCCTCCTCGACGTAGCGGCGGCGGGTCCACGCGCGCGGCGCGCGGGTGCCCGCGGCGACCGGCGGGCGGTCGGCCAGGGGCATGAGGGAGGGGTCCAGGGGACGGCGGCGGGCGCGGCGGTCCAGGACGAACGGCACGAGGAAGAGGACGAGCAGGGCGGTCTGCACGAACGTGAACATGAGGACTACCTCGGCACGGGCGCGCGCGGACTTCAGCCCCGCCGCGAACCTCGCGCCGCCGCCTCCGCGCCACCCCTCGCGCCACCCCTCGCGCCGCTGCGGGACGCCCCCGCGCCACGCCCCGGCGCGGGCGGCGGGACGGCGGGCGCGCACGGGTGCTGGTTGGATCGGCGGGTGCCCCGTTCCCCCCGCCCCCGCCCGGTGCGCCCGGTGCGCGGCGCCGGCCGGCCCCCCGAACCGGTCGAGGGCGAGGCGCTCATCAGCACCGGCACCGTGCGGCTGGAGCGCGACCGCGACGACCCCGACGGCTGGCTCGTGCTGGTCAACGGGGTGCCCAGCTCCTACGTGGACCTCGCCGACCCCGCGCACCTGGTGTTCGAGTACCAGCAGTGGACGGCGGCCGTCCTGGACGCCGTGCACCCGCCGGGACCGCTGCGCGTGGTGCACCTGGGCGGGGCCGGGTGCGCCTTCCCCCGGTACGTGGCGGCCACGCGCCCCGGCTCGCGCCAGCTGGTGCTGGAGGTGGACGAGCGGCTGGTGGACCTGGTCCGCCGCAGCTTCGGCGCCACCGGTTCGGCGGGCTTCAAGTTGAAGGTGGCCGACGCGCGCGAGGGCGTCGCGGCGCTGCCGGACGCCACCCAGGACGCGCTGGTGCGCGACGCCTTCGTCCACGACCGGGTGCCCGCCCACCTGGTCACCGTGGAGTTCCTGCGCGACGTGGCCCGCGTGCTGGCGCCGGGCGGGGTGTGGGTGGCCAACCTGGCCGACCGCCCGCCGATGCCGCACGCCCGGGCGGAGGTGGCCACGGCCGCGGAGGTCTTCGCCCACGTGGCCGTCCTCGCCGAGCCGGGGGTCTTCCGCGGGCGCCGCTACGGCAACGCGCTGCTCGTCGCCTCGCAGGAGCCGCTGCCCGAGCAGGCGCTGGTGCGGGCGCTGGCCGGGGGCGCGGCCCCGGCCCGGCTGGTGGCGGGAGCCGACGCGCGGCACTTCGCCGCGGGGGCGAGCGTTGTCACCGACGCCGCCGTGGCGGGCCCCGCGCCCGCCGCCACCTCGACCGATCCCCCGGAGGACGCACCCGCATGAGCCTTCCGCTGCAGAGCGCGAGCGGCGGTCAGGCCGACGTCGGCGGCCTGACCGGCTTCGTGCTCGACACGGTCGCCACCCTGGGGGCTCCGGGCGTGGGAGTGCTGAGCTTCCTGGAGGTCGTCTTCCCCCCGATCCCCAGCGAGGTGGTGCTGCCGCTGGCGGGCTACCAGGTGCAGCAGGGCCGGGTCAGCCTGCTCTGGGTGGCCGTGCTGTCGGTGCTGGGGGCGTTCCTCGGCTCGCTGCTGCTGTACTGGGTGGGACGGGCGGTCGGGCTGCGGCGCGCGGCGGCGGTCGCCGACCGGGTCCCACTCATGGACGCCGACGACGTGCACCGCTCGTCGGACTGGTTCCGTCGGCACGAGGGCGCCTCGGTGTTCACCGGCCGCTTCGTGCCCGGCGTGCGCAGCCTGATCTCCCTGCCGGCGGGCGCCGCGCACATGCGGCTGTGGAAGTTCTCGCTGCTGACCGTGCTGGGCTCGGGGCTGTGGAACGGCCTGCTCATCGGCCTGGGCATGGCCCTGGGCACCCAGTACCGGCTGGTGGAGGAGTACGGGCAGTACCTCGACTACGTCTTCTACGCGGTCATCGCCGGGGTCCTGGCGTGGGCGGTGCTGCGCCGGGTGCGCCGGCGACGCACCGGCCCGGCGACCGCGACGGGCGGCGAGCCGCAGCAGCGGGACCGGCCCGACGCGCACCGGGACCGCCGCTAGGTCAGCGCGTCGTCCCGGCCGGGACGCGCGCCGCCGCCGCGGGCGCGCCGGGCGGCCGCGTCCCGGCGCACCGCCTCGCGCATCCGGGGCACCACGACGCCCTCGCGGGCCAGCAGCTCGCGGGTGCGGCGGCGGCTGACCACGATGCCCACCACGCCGAGCGCCCAGAGCGGGAACTGCACGGCGAAGGCCAGCTTGAAGGCGCCCAGGGAGTACGCGCCGGGGCTGCCGGCCCCCTGCAGGTCGAGCACCACGCCGACGGCGAGCACGACCACGACGGTGGAGGCGAAGCCCATGACGTTGGTCATCCCCGTGGCCCCGCCGAGGCGGTGGGCGGGGTTGGACGTGCGGGCGTAGTCGAAGCCGATCATCGACCCGGGGACGCCGGTGCCCAGGACGACCACGAGCAGCACGAGCAGCGCCAGGGGCGAGCGGCCGGGCCAGGCCAGCACGGCCGCCCACGCGACGGCCTGGCCGGCGACGACCGTCAGCACGATCCAGGAGCGGCGCAGCGGGTGGCGGGCCACGAGGGTGCCCATGAGCGGACCCGTGCCGGCGGCGACGACGGTGTAGAGGGTGAGCAGGGCACCGGCGGCCCCGGTCGACAGGCCCTGCCCGGAGACGAGGAACGGGTAGCCCCACAGCACGGCGAAGGCGTTGCCGGCGAAGGGGGTGGCCCAGTGGGTCCACAACCCCAGGCGGGTGCCGGGGTGGCGCAGCGCGTCGCGCAGGTCCCCGGCGACCTGGCGGGCGCCGCGCCGGCTGCGGGGGTCCGGCGCACCGGGCGGCACGTCGCGCAGCACGAGGACCGACAGCACCGCGGCCAGGACGCTGAAGGCGGCGAGACCGGCGTAGGCGGGCGTCCAGCCGGCCCCGTGCAGCAGCGCGACCAGCGGCAGGACGCTGAAGACCTGGCCGAGCTGGCCGAACAGGCCGACGAGCTGGGTCATCACGGGCACCCGGTGCGGTGGGAACCAGTTGGTGACGATGCGGATCACGGAGGTGAAGGTGGCGGCGTCGCCCGCTCCGACCAGGACGCGGGCGAGCACGGCCTGCCACGTCTCGGTGCTCAGGGCCAGCAGGAGCTGGCCGGCGCCCATGGTGGCGCCTCCCAGGACGACGAGGCGGCGCGGGCCCCACCGGTCGATGAGGACGCCGACGGGCACCTGCAGCAGGGCGTAGACGAGGAACTGCAGCACGGCGAAGCTGGACAGGGTGCCGGCGCCGATGGCGTAGCGCTCCTGGGCCTCCAGGCCGGCGGCGGCCAGGGAGGTGCGGTTGGCGACGGTGACGACGTAGGCGGCGGCGCCGACGGCGAAGACCAGCCACGCCCCGCGCACGGCGCTCGCGGCGCCGTCGGCGGGTCGGGTCGGGGCGCTCACCGGGCACTCCGCAGCCGCTGCCCGGCGCCGCGCACGTGCTCGCGCACGAGGTCCAGCCAGCGTCCGCGGTCCTCGCCGGCCAGCGCCTCCAGCAGCGCGGCGTGCTGGTCCAGGGTGGTGCCCATGCGCTCGCGGGAGCCGCGCACGATGGCCACGCCCATGCGCATCTGGCGGTCGCGCAGGGTGTCGTAGAGGCCGGCGAGGATCTCGTTGCCGGCGGCGCGCACCACGGTGGCGTGGAAGGCGCGGTCGGCGGCGGTGAAGGCCCAGGCGTCGCCGGCCTCGCGGGCGGCGCGCATGTCGTCCAGGTGCCCGGCCAGCGGGCCGGTCAGCTCGGCGCGCAGGTCCCAGGCGCGCGCGGCGGTGTGGACCTCCACGAGCTCGCGGGCCTCCAGGACGTCCTCGACCTCGGCCGGCGAGACGGGCACGACCAGGGCGCCGCGCTTGGGGATGAGGTGCACCAGGCCCTCGGCCTGCAGTCGCAGCAGCCCCTCGCGCACGGGGGTGCGCGAGACGCCGACGCGCTCGGCGACCTCGCCCTCGGTGAGCAGGTGCCCACCCGGCAGGGACCGGTCGAGGATGGCGGCCTTGACGTCGGCGTAGACGCGGTCGGCGGCGGGCGGCGCGGTGCGCACCTCGGCTGTGTCCATGATGTATCTATCCTCGCACGGCGAGGACCGGGTCAGCCCAGCGCCCCCGCCGCCACCCGCAGGTCCGCCACGAGCGCGGCGTGCGCGGCCTCGCGCTCGGCCTCCGGCACGCGCAGCACCGCCGAGGGGTGGATCGTGCCCAGGAACGTCTTCTCCCCGCGCGAGGTGACCCGCCGGATCAGCTGCCCGCGGTGCTTGGTGACGCGGAACCCCGGCGGCAGCAGCGCCTTCGCCGCCGTGGCCCCCAGGCACACCACGACGTCGGGGTCGACCTGCGCCAGCTCGGCGGCCAGCCAGGGCCGGCAGGCGGCGACGTGCGCGACGTCGGGGCTCGCGTGGATGCGCCGACCGCCCGGCGCCCGCTGGGTGAACCGGAAGTGCTTGACCGCGTTGGTGACGTACGTCGTGGCCAGGTCGATGCCCGCCTCGGCCACGGCCCGCTGCAGCAGCCGACCCGCCGGGCCGACGAAGGGGACCCCGCGCCGGTCCTCCTGGTCGCCGGGCTGCTCGCCCACCAGCGCCAGGCGCCCGTCGACGGCCCCGGCGGAGAACACCACCTGCGTCGCCGGCTCCCACAGCTCGCAGCCGCGGCACGCGGCGGCCGCTGCGCGCAGCTGCTGCACGCTCGCGCCCGCAGGGACCCACCGCGCCGCGCCGGGGCGCTCGGGTCGGCGCGCGGAGCCGTCGGGGGTGCGGGTCGCGGGATCGCTCACCCCCCGATCATGTCCGCGCCGCCGGGCGGGCGCCCACCGCGGGGTGCCCCGCCGCAGCGGGGCACCCCGGACGGTCAGCGGCCCTTGCGCGAGCCGGTGACGCTGTCGGCGACGGCGGCGGCCGCGCCGCGCTCGGCGGACTTGGCCTTCTTGTCCACCCGCTTCTCCTTCAGCGACTTGCCGGCCTTCTTGACGGACCCGTTGCGCGGGGACTTGTCCACGGTGTGCTCCTCGCCGCCCGGTCGACCGGGCGTGCTCGCGCCTTCTCGGCGCGCGGTCCGCGTGGTGCCGGCCCGGGGCCCTGGAGTCCCCCGTCGTGGTGCTGCGGGCCGGCGACGGGACCCCTCGGGCCCCGTGCGGTCCTGCGACGGTACGCCCCGCGGCGTCAGCCGGTGGCCGACGGGGCGCTGGGCCCGACGGGCAGGTCGTTGCGCACCGCGAGCGTCGCCCCGGCCCGGCGCACCGCGCGGCCGTGCTCGGCCGGCAGCACGTCGCGCAGGAACCCGTAGCGGCGCACCAGCTCCGCCGTGGCGGAGGTGCGCGGGCCCAGCCGCACGTGGGACCACCAGTCGGCGATGTCGCCCCACCCCGGCGCCGACAGCGAACCGCCGAACTGCTGCACGCTCAGCCCCGCGCACAGGTTCGCGAAGGCCACCCGGTCCGCCAGCGGCCAGCCGGCCAGGGTGCCGGTGAGGAAACCCGCGCCGAACACGTCACCGGCGCCGGTGGCGTCCAGCGCCTCCAGCCGCAGCCCCGGCACCTGCGCGCTCTCCCCCGTCGTCTGGTCCACCGCCACCGCGCCGTCCGCACCGCGCGTGACGACGGCCACCGGCACCCGCTCCGCGAGCGCGGCGACCGCGGCCCCGGCGTCGTCGGTGCGGGTGTACCGCATCGCCTCGACGTGGTTGGGCAGGAACGCGTAGCAGTGCTCCAGGCCGGCCAGCACGTCCGGGCTCCACTGCGTGGAGGAGTCCCAGCCCACGTCGGCGAAGACCAGGGCGCCCTGGCTCTCCGCCCGCAGCACCCACGGCTGCGGGTCGGCCTCCAGGTGCACCAGGCAGGAGCGCGCCGGGGGCACCTCCACCGGGTCGGGGACGGGCGGGGGGTGCTCGTGGGTGACCATCGCCCGGTCGCCGCCGTAGGCGAGGGAGACGGTCACCGGGGAGTGCCAGTCCTCGACGCGGTGGGAGGTGGACAGGTCCACCCCCTCCTGCTGCCCGAGGGTCTCCCAGCAGAACCGCCCGTAGGCGTCGGTGCTGAACGCCGCCGCCAGCGAGGTGCGCAGGCCGAGGCGCGCCGCGGCCACCGCCATGTTCGCGATGCCGCCCGGGCACGAGCCCATGCCGGAGGTCCACACCTCCGTGCCCAGGCGCGGCTCGGCCTCCAGGCCGGTGAAGACGATGTCCAGGAAGACCGTGCCGCGCACGTGGACGTCGAAGGGCTGCGGGCTCTCGGGCACGCCCCGATGCTGGGTGATCCCACCGGACCCCGCAACGGGTCAGCGCTGCACGGCACCGCGCAGGGCCGCCAGGCCGCGGTGGGCGTTGCTGCGCACCGTGCCGGTGGTCACGTCGAGCAGGTCGGCGATCTGCTCGTCGGCCATGTCCTCGAAGTAGCGCAGCACCAGCACGGTGCGCTGCTTGACCGGCAGCGCGCGCAGCGCGGTGAGCAGCTGGTCGCGGTCGGCGAGACGGGCGCCGGCGTCGGGGTGGGTGCGCCCGGCCGGCTCGGGCAGGTCCTCACCGGCCGGCCGCTCGCGCCGGGCGGCGCGGCGCCACCAGGACGTGCACGCGTTGACGACCATCCGGTTGACGTACGCGACCGGGTCGTCAGCGCCGGCCACCCGCCGCCAGGACAGCAGCGCCTTCGCGAGGACGTCCTGCACGACGTCCTCCGCGGTGTCGGGGTCGCGCAGCAGCCCGCGCGCCAGCCGGACGAGGGCCTGGCCGCGCACGGCCACGAACTCCTCGAACGCCAGCACACCCGCAGCCTCGCGCAGCGCGGTGCCCGCCGGGCTCACCGGGTCACCTCGGCCGCGGCGCGCGCCAGCGCGTCGGCCGCCAGCTCCTGCACCCGCTCCACCAGGGCGTCCTCGTCCGCGGCGAAGACCTCGGCCGTGAGGTCGACGACGGCGTCGCCCTCGCGGGCGACCACCCGCACCCGGTGCTGGGGGTTCTCCCCCGCGAAGACGGTCGTCCACCCGGTCACCGAGTCGTCCCCGACGCCGGAGCCGGGGAGCACCCGCCACGGCGCGGACTCCGGTGCGTCCGCGGCGCACTCGCCGGCCTGCTCGCGCGCCTGGAGCACGAACTCGCGCGCCCCGCCGTCGCGGAGGAGGAGCACCCGCTCGGTCACCGACTGCTGCAGCGGTTGCACGACGGTGGCGTCGAGGGACCAGCCGGCCGAGCGGGCGGCGACCACGGTGGCCGGCAGGCCGAAGACGTCGTCGCGGCACAGGCCCACTCCGGCGCCCGCCTCGTCGGGGTCGGCGCCCGGTGCCACCACCTGCGACAGCCCGGGGTCGGCAGTGGCCGACGGCAGCACCGCGCGCACGGCGGCGTCGTCGAGCAGCGCCGCGGCGGGCACCCCGACGGCCGGCTGCGGCGCCGCCGTGCGGGTGCGCACCGGCTGCTCGAGGCCGGGCCACCGCGACAGGCCCAGCGGCAGCACCACGGCCACCGCCGCGACGGCGCCGGCCGCGGTGCGCCGGCGGCGTCGCACCGCGCGGGACCGGCCGCGGGCCGCCGCGGTCAGCGCGACCACGTCCACCCCGGGGTCGCTGCTCCCCAGCGCCCGCAGCGCCCGGGCCAGCGGGTCCTCGTCCCGCCCGTCCTCGTCCACCGTCGTCCTCCGTCCCGCGGCCCGTGCGGGCCGTCGTGCAACGGACGCGGCGGCCGGCACGTCCGTTGCACGTGATGCTCACCAGGACCACCCGCTCCCTGCTGCCGCTGCTCCTCGCCGTGGCCGGTGCCGCCGGCTGCGGCGGCGGCACCGCCCCGGCCGCGACCGCGGAACCGGCGGGGAGCACGACCACCTCGCCGACCACCTCGCCGACGACGTACGCGACGCCCACCGACTCGGCCGCCGACCAGGCCCTGTCCGACCTGGCCGGCGCCCGGGGGGCCGACGTGGTCTCGCTGGACCCGGCGACGCCGGACCAGCCGGCGCTGGCCGCCCTCGTCACCGACGAGGGCACCGCTGCGACGCTGGAACTGCTGCACTGGGAGCGCTCGGGCTGGGTCGCCGACGCGACCCTCGACCTGCCCGAACCGGTGCTGGCCGAGCACGAGGGCGGTGCGGTGCAGTGGCGGCACCTGACGCAGGACCTGTGGTCCGACGTGGTGGTGCACCTGCAGGGCGGCACGCTGCACTCCGGGGTGGACGCGGTCGTGGCCAGCCACTACGGCGGCGAGTGGTCGCTGGTGCCGCGCGAGGGCGTCGAGGAGGGCGAGGGCTCGCCCGTGCTGCTGGGGAACCCGCTGTTCGACGACGGCGCGGTCTTCGTCACGCGGGCGAGCGCGGGCGGGGAGGTGGTGGCGCAGTACTGGCGCTTCGACACCACGACGGGGGCGTGGGGCGAACAGCCCGGCCCCTCGGTCGGCTGAGGGCGGGCGCGGAGCAGGATGGGTGCGGGGATCCCCCCGTCAGTCCACCCGTCTGGAGGAACGCACGATGGAGTACCGGACCCTGGGCAGCAGCGGCACGTCCGTCTCGCACCTGGCCCTCGGCACGATGACGTTCGGCGCCGAGACCGACCGGGACGGCGCGTTCGCGCAGCTCGACGCGTTCGTGGAGGCCGGCGGCACGCTCGTGGACACCGCCGACGTCTACAGCGCCGGCACGTCGGAGGAGATCGTCGGCGCCTGGTTCGCCGCCCGCCCGGCGGAGGTCACCGAGCGGGTGGTGCTGGCCACCAAGGGGCGTTTCCCGACCTCGGGGGAACCCAACGGCGTGGGGCTGTCCCGCCGGCACCTGACCCGTGCGCTGGACGCGTCGCTGCGCCGGCTGGGCCTGGACGCGGTGGACCTGTACCAGGTGCACGCCTGGGACCCGTGGACGCCGATCGAGGAGACGCTGGAGACCCTCGACGCGTTCGTGCGCGCCGGCAAGGTCCACAACGTGGGCCTGTCGAACTTCACGGGCTGGCAGCTGCAGAAGGCGGTGAGCACGGCCGACGCGTCCGGGCTGGTGCGGCCGGTGACGCTGCAGCCGCAGTACAGCCTGCTGGTGCGCGAGATCGAGTGGGAGATCGTGCCCGCCGCGGAGGAGAACGGCCTGGGGCTGCTGCCGTGGTCGCCGCTGGGCGGTGGCTGGCTGTCGGGCAAGTACACCCGCGACCAGGCGCCCACGGGGGCGACCCGGCTGGGCGAGAACCCCGAGCGGGGCGTGGAGGCGTACGCGCGCCGGAACTCCCAGCAGCGCACCTGGGACGTCATCGCCGCGGTGCAGCAGGTGGCGGAGGCGCGCGGGGCGTCCATGGCGCAGGTGTCGCTGGCGTGGCTGGCCGCGCAGCCGGCGGTGTCCTCGGTGATCCTGGGGGCGCGCACGCTGGAGCAGCTGCGCGACGACCTGGGTTCGGCGGACCTGGAGCTGGAGGCCGACGAGCTCGACGCGCTGGACACCGCCAGCGACCCGCAGCCGGCCGACTACCCGTACGGGGTTCCCGGCGAGCAGCAGCGCAGCCGCAAGCTCACCGGCGGACGGTGAGACCTGCGGCTGCGCTGGACGTGCGGCTGCGCTGAGCGGGGCGCGAGCCCGGGGGCCTAGCGGTCCTCGGGCTTGCGGTCCGCCGCGACGGCGTCGCGCTCGCCCATGGGCTGCGGGTCGCCGACGGTGGTGTCGTGGTCGGTCTGGCGCTCGGACTCGGCGTTGATCTCGGCACCGAGCAGGATGGCGTAGCTGGTCAGCCACAGCCACATCAGCAGGATGACGACCCCCGCCATCGCGCCGTAGTTCTTCGTGTACGAGGTGCCGCCGGCCAGCGTGACGTACAGGGAGAAGCCGATCGAGACGAGCAGCCACAGCGCGGTGGCGACGGCCGCCCCGACCGAGGTCCACTTCATCCGCGGCGAGTCGCGGTCCGGGGCCAGCCGGTACACCACGGCCAGGGCCACCAGCACCAGACCCAGCAGCAGCACCCAGCGCAGGACGCTGACGACGACGTTGACCACGCCGCTGGCGCCGAGCGCGTTGACCAGGACCGGTGCGACGGCGATGAACCCGATGGCCAGCAGCATGAAGACGATGGCGCCCAGCGTCAGCAGCAGGGCCACGCCCTTGCGCTTGACGAAACCGCGGGTCTCGTCCTCGTCGTAGGCCATGTTCGTGGCGGCCATGAGGTTCTGCACGCCGCTGGAGGCGCTCCACAGCGCCAGCACGATGGCCAGGGCGGCGCTCCACCCGGCGCTGGCCTTGTTCTCGCTGACGTGCTCGACCTGGCTGGTGACCAGGCTGCGCGCCTCTGCCGGGATCGCGGAGATCTGGTTGATCTGGTTCGTGATCTGGTCGGGGTTGCCGAACAGGCTCCACAGCAGGAACGCCGCGGTCAGCGCGGGGAAGATCGCCAGGAACGCCTTGAACGCGACACCCGCCGCCAGCAGCGGCACCTGGTCGTCGCTGGCCTCGCCCCAGGCCCGCTTGGAGACCTGCAGCCAGCCCTTCGCCGGGATCTGCTGGGGCGACTCGGCCTTTTCGCCGTGCTCGCCGTGCTGCACGGACAGCTCGTCGCTGCCGGTGCCGTTGCGCTGCGTCGTCCTGCTCATGGTCTCCACTCTCCCGCCCCCCGCGCCGGGACGCGCGCCGAGCGCGTCCCGGCAGCACTGCTCAGGGGATGTGCGTGCCGCCGCGGGGTTCGTCCGGCGCGTCGGCGTCGTCGATGTCCATCGCCTCGTCGACGAGGTCGTCCGTGCTCTGCTGCACGGCGTCCTCGTCCTGCGGGCGGGCGTTCTCGTCCGGTCCGGTGCTCACACGTCCTCCTCGTCCACGGCCCCGCCCCCCAGCGGGGGACGGGGCCGTCGTCGGGTCCTGCGGGTCGTGCCGGGGTCCGGGTCAGCCGCGGGCGGTGCCGCGGACCTCGCCGGCTGCGGACTGGCCCTGGTCCTTGACCTCCCCGGCTGCGGACTGGCCGTGCTCCTTGACCTCGCCGGCCGCGGACTGGCCGTGCTCCTTGACGTGGGCGGCGGCGCCCTGCGCGTCCGAGCGCACGGCCTCCACCCCCTCCTTCGCGGTGTCCGCGACGTGCTGGGCGGCCTGGGTGGCCTGCTCCTGCAGGTTCCCGCGCACGTCCGACACGACGCCCTTGGCGGCCTCGACCACGCCACCGCCGTGCTCCTTGGCGGCGTCGACCGCCTTGGAGGTGGCCTGCGCCTCCTTCTCGCTGGCCGGCAGCAGCGAGGACAGCAGCCAGCCGGCGCCGAAGGCGATCACGCCGGCCGCCAGGGGGTTGCCGCGCGTCTTGGACGTCACGGCGCCCTTGGCGTCGCCCGCGCTGCCGGCGGCGCCCTCGCGGACGGACCCGGCACGCTCGCGCACGCCGCCGCCGGTGTCACCGGCGCGGTGGCGGACGTCGCCGGCCTTCCCGCGCACGGAGTCGGCCGCGTCGTGGGCCGAGCCCATCACCGAGTCGGCGGCGTCGTGGGCCGAGCCCATGACGCGGTCCTTGAACCCGGTGGCCTTGTCCTTGACCTTGTCGGCCTGGCGCTGGGCGACGTTCGAGGGGCTCAGCCGGTCGGTGAGCTCATCGAGGTCGGCGCTGAGCGCGGAGCGGGTGCCGGCGATCTCGGTCTCGATCTGCTCGGGGCTGCCCGGGCCCGCGTGGGTACCGGTCAGCTCGTCGGGTGCTTGGCCCATTGCGCGTCCTCCTTCAGTGTCACGGTGGTCCGCTCCATCGGCGGCGGCACCTTCTTCATCTCCTTCTGCCCGCTCTTGGCCAGCACGGCCGCGACCACGCCCCATACGACGGTGACGACGAGCGCCGCCCACGCGTGGCCGATGAGGTCGCCCAGCGCGAGGATCGCCAGGGCGGTCAGGGAGATCAGGAACAGGTGCCCGGCCACCCCCGCGCCGGCGAGCATGCCCGCGCCCTTGCCGGCGTTCTTGGCGTCCTGGCGCAGCTCGGTCTTGGCCAGTGCGATCTCCTGGCGCACCAGCGTGGACATCTCCGTGGTGATGCTGGAGAAGATCTCGCCGATGGAGCGCTCGCCGCCGCCGCTCTCGGGCTCGGGGCGGGGCGCGCTCGTCGCCCCGCTCACGGCCGGGACCCGTGCGACGGCGCGTCCGAGACCGAGGGGACGTCGGAGGCGATGTGGTGCGGGACGAGGTCCTCGTTCGGGTCCTCGCCGTAGCGGGCCACGGCCTCGTTCGCGCTGGTGCCCGCGGCGGTGGTGGTGCCCGTCCCCGTGACGCCGGCGGCGTAGGTGGAGGACAGGTCGCTGCCGGGCAGGTCCAGGGTTCCGGTGGCGCCCGGGGTCGGGGCGGTGCCCAGCGGCTCCAGCTCTCGGCCCTCGGACCCGGAGGAGCTGTGGGCGGCCTGCGCCCCGCGGGTGACGCGCCCGGCGAGGGCGCCCGCGGCGAGCGCGCCCAGCAGGAACGCACCGGGGCGGCGGCGCGCGTAGGAGCGCACCTGCTCCAGCAGCTCGCGCGGCTCGCGGCTGGACAGCGCGTCGCCCAGGGCGCCGGCGCGGTCGCCGGCCTGGCGCACGAGCTGCGTGGCCATCCCCGAGCCCTCGCTGGCGCTGCTCATCTGGGACAGCTCGGTCCCGGCCTGCTTCAGGAAGGCCGCCAGCTTGTCGCGCTGGCCGGTGCTCTGCTCGTCGACCTGGCGGCGCAGCTCGCCGAGCAGGTCCACGGCCTGGCTCTGCGCCTCCTGCAGCACACCGCCCAGCTGCTCCTGGGCCGAGTGCACGACGTGCCCGGCCTCCTCCTTGGCGGTACCGGCGACGGCACCGGCCTGCTCCTTGGCGGTGCCGGCGACGGCACCAGCCTGCTCCTTGGCGGTGCCGGTCACCTGGCCGGCCTGCTCCTTGGCGGAACCGGCGGTCTGCTGCGCGCGCTCCTTGGCGCCACCGGTGCTCCCGGCGTCAGCGGCCGTCGCTCCGGGGCCACCTGCGACGTCGTACGTCGACATGTTCGCCTCCTCGTTGGGGTGCTGCGGGGTCGTGGGGTTCACGCGCCCTGGTCGCCGCCGACGGCGTCGTCGGCCTTGCCCTGGGCCGTGTCGACGGCACCGGCGTGCTTGCCGCCCGTCTTGGCGTCGGCGGCGTCGCCCGCCTTGTCGATGGCCTGGTCGGTCTGCTGCTCGTGGCCCTGCGCGAACTGCTGGGCCTTGTCGGCGATCCCCACGTCTGTCCTCCTCGCGTCCTGGCCGGCTCGCGACCGGCCGCGTGATCTCTCGCGTTCCTGCGGGATCACTACCCGGGCCGCGGGTGCTCAAACGTGGAACGTCCAGAAGGTGCCGTTCCCCGTGCACCGGGTCAGGCTGGGCCGCGTGAAGGCACTCACCTGGCAGGGGAAGCGGTCCGTGCGCGTGGAGGAGGTCCCGGACCCGCGGGTCCAGGAGCCCACCGACGCGGTCGTCCGCATCACGTCCACGGCGATCTGCGGTTCCGACCTGCACCTGTACGAGGTCCTGGGGCCCTACCTGGCAAAGGGCGACGTCCTGGGGCACGAACCCATGGGGATCGTCGAGGAGGTCGGGCCGGAGGTGCCGAACCTCTCCGTCGGGGACCGCGTCGTCATCCCGTTCCAGGTCGCCTGCGGGCGCTGCTTCATGTGCGAGCGCGGCCTGCAGACGCAGTGCGAGACGACGCAGGTGCGCGAGAAGGGCTCGGGCGCGGCGCTGTTCGGCTACACGTCCCTGTACGGCTCCGTGCCCGGCGGGCAGGCGGAGTACCTGCGCGTGCCGCACGCCGACTACGGCCCGATCAAGGTCGGGGCGGAACTGCCCGACGAGCGGTACCTGTTCCTGTCCGACGTGGTGCCCACCGCCTGGCAGGCCGTCGCCTACGCCGACGTGCCGGCCGGTGGGACCCTGGCCGTCCTGGGGCTGGGGCCGGTCGGGCAGATGAGCGCCCGCATCGGCCGGCACCTCGGGTTCACCGTCGTCGGGGTGGACCCGGTGCCCGAGCGGCGCGCGATGGCCGAGCGGCACGGCGTGGCGACGATCGACCTGACCGACGCCTCCGGAGCCGACGTGGCCGCCCAGCTGCGCGAGCGCACCGACGGGCGCGGGCCGGACTCCGTGGTGGACGCCGTGGGGATGGAGGCCCACGGCGCACCGGAGGGAGTGGTCGCCAAGGCGGCCCAGAGCGCGGTGGGGCTGCTGCCGGACAAGGTGGCGCAGAAGGTGATGGAGACCGGCGGGATCGACCGGCTCGGCGCGCTGCGCGCGGCGATCTCCTCGGTGCGGCGCGGCGGCACCGTCTCGCTGTCCGGCGTGTACGGCGGCGGGGCCGACCCGCTGCCGATGATGACGATGTTCGACAAGCAGATCCAGCTGCGGATGGGCCAGTGCAACGTCCGCCGCTGGCTGGACGACGTCCTGCCGCTGGTGGAGGACCCCGCCGACCCGCTGGGCGTGATGGACCTGACCACCCACCGCCTGCCCCTGTCGGAGGCACCGGGCGCGTACGAGATGTTCCAGAAGAAGGAGGACGGCTGCGTCAAGGTCGTCCTGGAACCCTGAGCGCCTCCCCCCGCGGGCGCTCGCCGCGCGCGAGCACCCGCGGCCTGCTGTTCGGCCGCTGGCCCCGGCTGGGCCTGGCGGTGCGCACCGCGCTGGCGGCGACCGTGGCGTGGCAGGTCGCCCTGTGGCTGCCGTTCTCCGCCGCGGAGACGTACCCGTACTACGCGCCCCTCGGCGCGGTGGTCGGGTCCTACACGACGGTGCGCTCCTCGGTCGACAACTCCGTGCGGGCCGTGGCGGGCATCGTGCTCGGTGCGGTCGTGGCGCTGGCCAGCCACGCGCTGCTGGGGGCCGGCCTCGCGGTGGTCGCCGTCGTGGTGTTCACCGCGACCCTGCTGGCCGGGTGGCGGGTGCTGGGCGACCAGCGCAGCTGGGTGCTGACCGCCGCGGTGTTCGTCCTCATCGTCGGCGACCCGGACCCCGTCGACTACGTGCTGGCCTACAGCGGGCTGACGCTGCTCGGCGGCCTGGTCGCGGTGGGCGTCAACGCGCTGCTGCCGGAGCTGCCGCTGCTGCAGTCCGACCGCACGCTGCAGCAGCTGGCGGACGTGCTGGCCGACCAGCTCGACGACCTCGCCGACGGCCTGCGCCGCGACACCCCGCCCAGCGCCCAGGAGTGGAGCGAACGGCTGCGCGCGGTCGAACCCGTGCGCGCCGCCGCCCGCGAGAGCGGCGAGGAGGTCGAGGAGTCCCTGCACGCCAACCTGCGCGCGCGACGCCACCACGACGCGGTGCAGCGGCGCCAGGAGCGGGGCCTGGTGCTGGCCGGCCTGGCGGTGCGGGTGGAGGAGCTGACGGCCCTGCTCGTGGAGGTGCAGAACCCCTCCGAGCGAGGCGTGGCCATGGACGCCGCGCTGCGCCAGCCGGTGGCGGCGACCCTGGCCGCGATGGCGGCGGTGGTGCGCGAACCGCCCCCCGGCCCGGAGCCCGACCAGGACGGTGCGCGGGACGGGCAGGCGCAGGGACCCGACCGCACCGACGGGCTGCGCGAGGAGGTGCAGCGCCTGTCCGCGGCCGTGGCCGCCGCGGACTACAGCAACGAGCGCGACCGGCAGACCGCCGGCGCCGTCGTGACGGCGGTGCGCCGCTGCCTGGGTGCCCTGCGGACGGGGCACGGGGACGTCGAGCCGGACCCGGAGGCGGTGGCGCCCACGCCCTGGACCCTGCCGGGCACGACCCCGTCCGGGGGGACCGCCACGCCCCGGCAGCGGTGGCGCGACCGCTTCCGCCGGCCGCACCGGCGCAGCGGGTGAGGGTGGGCGACCGCGCGGGAAACGAGGCGGTTGAACACGGCCGCGGCGGGTACGGGGACAGCACCAGCGGAACCACCCGAGGAGGGACACACGTGGTCAAGTACCTGCACGAGGCCGGGATCAAGTCCGAGTGGGCCTACGCGGCCGCCTTCGGCAGCATCGGCCTGTCGTTCGCGTCCTGGCTCACCTCCAAGGAGAAGGAGAAGGGCGCGGGCATCGACCGCGCCGACCGCTGGGGCATCTTCATCGGCCAGTGGGCGCCCACCTTCTTCGGCCTGGGCAACGCCCTCGCCGGGTACGAGAAGAAGAACTGACGGCCCTGCCCGCGCAACCACGGAAGGAATCGCGTGTACCGACACACCCGTGAACTGCAGTTCACCGCCAAGCCGGAGAAGCCCGACGCCCTGTACGCCATGAAGCTCCAGGAGATCCTGGGCGGGCAGTTCGGCGAGATGACCGTGATGATGCAGTACCTGTTCCAGGGCTGGAACTGCCGCGTGCCCGGCAAGTACAAGGACATGCTCCTCGACATCGGCACCGAGGAGATCTCGCACGTCGAGATGATCACCGTCATGATCGCCCGCCTGCTGGAGGGCGCTCCCGGCGAGACGACCGAGAAGGCCGCGGCGGCCAACCCGGTCCTGGCCGCGGTCCTCGGCGGGCAGAACCCGCAGCACGCCATCGTCTCCGGCGGCGGCGGCCAGCCCAAGGACAGCCGGGGCGTCCCGTGGAACGGCGGCTACATCGTCTCCAGCGGGAACCTGCTGACGGACTTCCGCTCCAACGCCGCCGCCGAGGGGCAGAGCCGCCTGCAGAGCAGTCGACTGGCGAACATGACCGACGACCGCGGCGTGAAGGACATGCTGGCCTTCAACCTGGCCCGCGACACCTACCACCAGCAGCAGTGGCTGCTCGGCATCCAGATGCTGGTGGAAGAGGGGTTCAACGAGACGGAGATCGAGAACTCCAACGGCGACTGGGAGAACAAGGACGCCGCCCACGTCTTCTACACCTCGACCGAGGGCAGCCGGGCCGGCGAGGGCCTGTGGGCCACCGGCAACAGCGTCATCGACGGCGAGCCGTTCCGCGTCGAGGAGCTGCGCCCGCTGACCGACGACCAGGGCATCCTGCCCGCCCCCGACCCGCTGCAGTACGTCACCTACGACGGCAGCCAGGGCCCGGGCAAGCCCGGCAACGCGGTGGGTGGCGCGGCCCAGCAGGCCGAGAACGTGGTCACCAAGGTGAAGGACGCCATCACCGGCGACAAGCACTGAGCGGACCGGTCCGTCCGGTGCTGAGCACCGCTCGCACCGGCTGACGGAACGCCCCGCCGGAGCCCGGGTGCCGACCCCTCGAAGGGTCGGCACCCGCGCTCCAGCGCGTCGGTGCGGTCAAGGGCACGCCGACGGGCGCCGACACCTCGACCGTGACCCGCGACCCCGACCCCACCCAGCCGCACCGCACCCGCGGGGTGCGGGCGTGAGCGTCGCGCTGGCGCTGTTCGCCAGCGCGCTGTGGGGCACCTCCGACTTCCTCGGCGGCACCGTCAGCCGCCGCCTGCGCGCCGTGCAGGTCCTCGCCGTCTCCCAGGTCCTCTCCTGCGCGGTGCTGCTGTCCGTGCTGGGCAGCGGCGTCGGCGGGGGTTCGGCAGGCCCGGCGAGCGCCTGGCTGGGCTGGTCGCTGCTCGCCGGCCTGACCTGGGCCGGCGCGATGGCAGCTCTCTACACCGCCCTGGCGCGCGGCACGATGGGCGTGGTCGCCCCCATCGCCGCCGGCGGCACCGTGCTCCCCGTGCTGCTGGGCCTGGCCGCCGGTGAACGGCCCGCCCCGCTGCAACTGGTCGGCGTCGCCGTCGCGTTCGCCGGTGTCGTGCTGTCCGCCGGCCCGGACCTGCGCGGCGGTTCGCGCAGGCAGGGTGCCGCCGTGGCGCTGGCCCTGCTGGCCGCCGTCCTGTTCGGGGTGGAGATCTGGGCGCTGGCGCGCGGCAGCGCCGCCTCGGTGCCGGCCACCCTGCTGGGCATGCGCGTCACCTCCGCCGCCCTCGTCGTCGTCGCGGCCCTGTCGCGGCGGGGAGCCGAGCGCGTCGGTCCCCGCGACCTCCCACCGCTGCTGGCGCTGGGACTGCTGGACCTGGCCGCCACCGCCGCTTACGCCGTGGCCTCGCGCGGTGCGCTCGTCAGCGTCGTGGCCGTGCTCGCCTCGCTCTACCCGGCGGTCACCGTGGTGCTGGCGCGGCAGGTGCACGGTGAGCGGTTGCGGCCGGTGCAGGCCACCGGTGTGGTGGCCGTCCTCGCCGGCGCCGTCGTCACCGCTCTCGGCTGACGCACGGATCCGCCACCCGTTCGGGTGGTTCAGCCGGGTCGCTGCACAGCCGAACCACCTCCTGACGCTCGAGCAGGAGGTTGACGTGACCGGAACGGTCCCGGCAGGCACGGCGGCACGGCCGCGCAGGTGGCGTTCCACGACGCTGCAGGCCGGGCTGCTGCTGCCACCCCTGGTGTTCATCACCACGACGATCCCGGGGGTGCGCCCGCAGGAGGGCTACCAGTTCCTCCTGGACGGGGTCCTGAACAACCTCGCCTACGAGTGCGCAGCGCTGCTGTGCCTGGTGCGGGCGTGGCGGGCGCCCGCCGGGCGCACCGGTTCCGTCCTCCTCGCCGCTGGCCTGGCGCTGTACGGCTCCGGCAACGTGGTCTGGACGTTCGTCGTGCGGCCGCTGGCCGACCCTCCGTACCCGTCGGTCTCCGACGCGCTGTTCCTGTCGTTCTACCCGCTCGCGTTCGCCGCGCTGGTGCTCGCGACGCGGCGACGTGACGGCCGCTTCGCCGGGACCCTGTGGCTGGACGGCCTCGTCGCCGGCCTGGCCGTGAGCGCGGGCGCCGCCGCGGCCGTCGTCGGCACCGTCCTCGCCGTGCCCGGCGAGGGGTGGGCCGCCGTCGCGGTGACCACCGCCTCCCCCCTGCTGGACCTGGTGCTGCTGGTCCTGCTGGCCGCGGTGCTGTCCATGCACGGCTGGCGCCCACCCGCGGGGTTGTGGCTGCTGGCAGCCGGGCTGGTGCTGTTCGTGCTGGCCGACCTCAGCTACCTGTTCCACACCGCTGAAGGCTCTTACGTCTCCGGGCGGCTCACCGACGGGGTGTGGGTCCTGGGCGTGGTCCTCATGGGTCTGGCGCCGGGCTGGCCCGACGGGCGCGCCGGGTTCCAGCTCCCCCGCTGGGCGGTCCTGGCGATCCCGCTGCTGTCCACGGCGCTGGCGCTGGCGGTGCTCGTGGGTGACCACGTGCTGCACCTGCACCCCGTGGCGATCGGCCTGGCCGCGGCCACCGTGACGGCCGCGCTCGGCCGCCTGCTGCTGACCTTCCGCGAGGTCGCCAACCTCGCCGAGAGCCGTGAACTGGCCCTCACCGACGAGGTGACGCACCTGGGCAACCGCCGCGCCCTGTACCGCGCGGTGGAGGACCTGGCCCGCACGAAGGGCACCGCTCCGGCCGGCCTGGTCCTGCTGGACCTCGACCGGTTCAAGGAGGTCAACGACAGCCTCGGCCACCACGCCGGCGACGAGCTGCTGCGCGCCGTGGGCGAGCGGCTCGCGCGGTTCGGGCGGGACAACGGCGCCCGCGAGGTGGTGCGCCTGGGCGGTGACGAGTTCGCCCTGCTGCTCGCTCACGGCGGCACCGCCGCCGAACTCGTCGCGGCGGGGGTGCACGAGGTGCTGCGGGCGCCGTTCCCCGTGGAGGGCCTGCAGGTGCGGGTGCGGGCCAGCGTCGGCATCTCCGTGCTGCCCGCGCGCTCGCTGGACGCCTCCGCGCTGCTGCGCCGGGCGGACGTGGCGATGTACCGAGCCAAGAGCCGCGGGCTGGGCACCTTCACCTACGACGTGGACGCCGACGAGTTCGCCTCCGGCGACCGGCTGGCCACGGCCGAGCTGCTGCGGGAGGCCGTCGAGCAGCGCACCCTCACGCTGCACTACCAGCCGAAGGTGGACACCGCCACGGGCGCCGTGGGCGGTGTCGAGGCGCTCGTGCGCTGGCACCACCCCACGCGGGGGCTGCTGTTCCCCGACGCGTTCCTGTCGATCGTCGAGGGCGCCGGGCTCATGGAGGAGATGACCACCGCCGTCCTGGAGCAGGCCCTGGACCAGGCCCGCGACTGGCACCGGGCGGGCCACCCGCTGGCGGTGGCCGTGAACCTCTCGGCGTCCTCCCTGGCGGACCCGCGCCTGCCCGACCGCGTCCAGCGCCTGCTGGCCGAACGGGGGGTGCCCGCGCACCTGCTGGAGATCGAGATCACCGAGGACTTCCTGATGGCCGACCGCGAGCGCGCCGAGGTCATCCTCGCCGGCCTGCGCCGCCGCGGCGTGCGGGTGGCCGTCGACGACTACGGCACCGGGTACTCCTCGCTGGCGTACCTGCGCCAGCTGCCCGTGGACGACCTGAAGCTGGACAGGTCCTTCGTCACCGACCTGGGCTCCGACCCGAAGGCCCTCGCGATCGTCCGCTCCACGATCATGCTGGCGCACTCGCTGGGCCTCCGGCTGGTCGCCGAGGGGGTCGAGGACGAGGCGACGTGCCGCGAACTGGCCGACGCCGGGTGCGACGTCGTGCAGGGCTGGTACTACAGCAAGGCCCTGCCCGCGGCCGAGCTGGACGCCTGGCTCTCCCGCCACCGCGCGGCCGCTCTCGGTGAGCGGGTGGCGCCGTGAGCGTCCTGTCGCCCGGCCCGGCCCTGCCCGCCGGGGGGCTGCCCGCGCCCCGCACGAGCGCGCCCGCCGGCGCGACCGGGCGGGTGGAGGGGGCGGTGGCCGTGGCCGGCGCCCTGCCCGAGGTGGAGGCGCTCGCCACCGCCCTCGGGCAGCCGCTGACGGCCCGGCTGCCGTGGTGGCGCGCCCGCCTGTCGGTGCAGCCGGCCGCTGCACCGTGGGCCGTGCTCGTGCGCGACTCCGTCGGCCGCCTGCGCGCTGCGGCGGTCCTGGTGGACGAGCCCTCCCCCGGCGCTGCGGGCACCCGCCGCACCGCTCTGGCCTCCGGCGGCGAGGGCTACCTCGCCGGTGTCGCCGCCACGGGCTCGCCCGAGGCGGCCGAGCTGGGCCGGGCGCTGGCCGCCGGTGCCGCTGCCCGCGGCACCCTCCTGGACCTGGAGGACCTGCCCGACGACGTCACCTCCCGCGCCCTGGCGGCGGGAGCCGGCGCGCAGGTGCACCCGCTGGACCCCGTCCCGGTGCTGCACCGGCCCGACGCCGGCGAACCCGTGACGCTGCTCAGCCACGGCACCCGCAAGACGCTGCGCAAGTCCCGCAACCGCGTCACCGCCGACGGTCTGGTGGCCCGGCTGAGCTTCACGTGCGACCCGGCGGACCTGGAGGCCCTGCTGCCCGACCTGGAGACCGCCCACCGGGACCGCGACGACGCGCACGGCCTGCCGTGCGCGCTGGACACCCCCGCCGGGCGGGCCGCGTGGCTGGCGCGCCTGCGCGAGCTGTCGGCGACCGGGGCGCTCGAGGTCGCCACGCTGCACCTGGACGGCGAGCTCGCCGCGTACGTGCTGGGGTTGCGCGACGGCGACGGGTACGGGGTGCTGGAGGGCCGCTTCCGCACCCGCTTCGCGCGCTACGCGCCGGGCCGCCTGCTGGAGTTCTGCGTGCTGGACCGGGCGCTGCGCACCGACGGCGTGCGGTTCCTGGACTGGATGACCGGGGTGGCACCCGAGACGCTGCTGGCCGCGGACGCCGCCCGGGCCCGGGTGGCGGTGCGCCGGCCCTGACGAGGAGCGCACGCCCGGGCCGGCACCGCACCGCACCGCACCGCACCGCACCGGCGGAACGGGTGCCGCACCGCCCCCGTTGCCCGTTCGTGCTGCCCGAGACGCCCGACGACCCGCCCGCCCCCGTGCCGCTGTCCGTGCTGGACCTGTCCCCGGTGCCGTCGGGGACGCCGTCGTCGGCCGCCCTGCGCCGCACGGTGCAGCTGGCCCGCGCGGCCGAGCGGTTCGGCTACCACCGGTACTGGCTGGCCGAGCACCACAACACCCCCTCGGTCGCCTGCTCGGCACCCGAGGTGCTCGTCGCCGCCGTGGCCGCCGCGACCACGACCCTGCGCGTCGGCGCCGGGGGGGTCATGCTGCCCAACCACGCACCCCTGCGGGTCGCCGAGGCCTTCCGGGTGCTCGAGGGGCTGCACCCCGGGCGCATCGACCTCGGGCTGGGCCGCGCTCCGGGCACCGACGCCCGCACCGCCCTGGCGCTGCGCGGCGCCCGCGAGCCGCACCGCGGTGACGACTTCGCCGAGCGGTACGCGCAGCTGCTCGGGCACGTCGACGGCTTCCCCGCCGGGCACCCGCTCGCCGGGGTGCGGGCCGTGCCCGTGGACGTGCCGCTGCCGCCGGCGTGGGTGCTCGGCTCGAGCGAGCACGGCGCGCGCGCGGCGGCCGAGCTGGGCACCGGGTACGCCTACGCCGCGCACTTCGGCACGGCCGACCCCGCCAGCGCGCTGCGCACCTACCGGGAGGGTTTCCGCCCCTGCGGCCGGCGGGCGCAGCCGCACGCCGTCCTGGCCGTCGGCGCGATCGTCGCGGACGCCGACGAGCGGGCCGCGGGGGGGGGGGGGGGGGGGGGGGGGGGGGGGGGGGGGGGGGGGGGGGGGGGGGGGGGGGGGGGGGGGGGGCCGGCGGCGGCCGGGGGCGCCGCGCGGCCGCCCCCGCCGCGCCCCGCCCCC
>NZ_JBJLSE010000025.1:0-44086 GCF_050871845.1 Kineococcus arenarius subsp. arenarius | reverse complement strand
CCCCTCGCGCGAGGGGCGGGGCCGCGGTGCGTCCCGGCGCTCTACGCCAGCCGCACCGGCAGCCGTTCCCAGCCGCGCAGCACCCGCGTGGTGGTGCGCCGCGCCCCGGGCGCGAGGCGCAGGTGGGGGAACCGCTCGAACAGCGCGCGCAGCCCCACCTGCCCCTCGAGCCGGGCCAGCGCCGCCCCCAGGCAGAAGTGCCGGCCGCCGGAGAAGGCGACGTGCTCGCGGGCGTTGGCGCGGCGCACGTCGAAGCGGGCGGGGTCGCGGAAGACGTCCGGGTCGCGGTTGGCCGCGCCCAGCAGCAGCACCACCCGGGCTCCCGCCCGCACCTCGCAGCCGGCGACGCGGGTGGTGCGCAGCGCGCGGCGGGAGGTCAGCTGCACCGGCGTCTCCACCCGCAGGGCCTCCTCCACCGCGCCCGGCCACAGCGCGGGGTCGGCGCGCAGGAGGTCGAGCTGGCCGGGTTCGTCCAGCAGCAGGCGGGTCGCGGAGCCGAGGAGGTTCACGGTCGTCTCGAACCCGGCGGCCAGCAGCAGCCCGGCGGTGGACCGCAGCTCCCGCTCGCTCAGGCGCGCCCCGCTGCCGTCGCCGTCGTCGTCGGTGGCGGCCACCAGCCTGCTGAGCAGGTCGTCGCCGGGGCGGCGGCGCAGCTGCTGCAGGTGCTCGCCGATCCAGGTGTCGAAACCGCGCAGGGCCGCGTCGACGGCCCGCACGTCGCGCCACGGGGCGGCGACCTCCAGGCTGCCGGCCAGGCCCGCGTCGAAGGCGCGCAGCTCCTCGCGCCGGTGCGGCGGCACGCCGAGGATCTCGGCGATGACGGCGACGGGCAGCCGCAGCGCGTAGTCGCGCACGGCGTCGACCAGCGGCCCGCGCCGGGCGAGCTCCTCGAGCAGCTCGTCGGCGATCTCCTGCACGCGCGGGCGCAGGCCCTCCACGGCGCGGGCGGTGAAGACCCCGGAGACCAGGCGGCGGTAGCGGGTGTGCTCGGGCGGGTCGACGGCGAGCATCGAGGGCGGCTCCACGGGGTGCGTGGGCCGGTCCCGGCCGGCCCACGCCAGCAGCGGCCGCAGGCGCGGCAGGGGGGCGTCGTGCAGGGCGCCCACGCCGAAGTCGGTGCCGGCGAGCACCTCGCGCACCACGGCGTGCGAGGCGCTCATGCAGGTGAAGCGGCCGGTCAGCAGCGGCCCGGCGGCGCGGACCCGCTCGTGGAAGGCGTACGGCTCGCGCCAGGTGGGCGGGTCGGCCAGCAGCAGGGACTGCAGGTCCCCGGTGCGCGCGCCGCGGCGCACCGCCAGGCGGGGCATGCCGTGCTGCACGCCCCAGCGCACCGTCCCGCGCACCTCCCGCACCACCGGGGACGTCAGCGAGGTCAGCGCCGCCCGCGCGCCGGCGGCGGTCACGGTGCCGCCTCCGGCGGGGCCCCCGGCGCGTCGACGGCGCCGCCGTAGCGGCGGTCGCGCTCGGCGTAGGTCTGGATCGCCGCCCACAGGGCGCGGCGGTCCACGTCCGGCCACAGCACGTCGGAGAAGACCATCTCGGCGTACGCGGACTGCCAGGGCAGGAACCCGGAGGTGCGCTGCTCCCCGGAGGAGCGCCAGAACAGGTCCACGTCGGGCATGTCGGGCTCGTCGAGGAAGCGCGCCACCGTGCGCTCGTCCACCCGGTCGGGGTTGATGCGGCCGGCAGCGACCTCGCGGGCGATGGCGCGCGCGGCGTCGGCGATCTCGGCGCGGCCGCCGTAGTTCACGCACATCGTCAGGGTGCAGACGGTGTTGTCCCTCGTCAGCTCCTCGGCGGCCTCCAGCTCGTCGATGACGCTGCGCCACAGGCGCGGTCGGCGCCCGGCCCAGCGCACCCGCACGCCCCAGGAGTGCATCTCGTCGCGTCGGCGCCGGATGACGTCGCGGTTGAAGCCCATGAGGAAGCGCACCTCCTCGGGGCTGCGCTTCCAGTTCTCCGTGGAGAACGCCCACGCCGAGACGTGGGTGACCCCGATCTCGATGGCACCGGCGACGACGTCCAGCAGCGACGCCTCGCCGCGCTTGTGGCCCTCGTTGCGCGGCAGCCCGCGCGCGTTGGCCCAGCGGCCGTTGCCGTCCATGACGATCGCCACGTGCCGGGGCACCAGCTCCGGCGGCAGCTGCGGGGGGCGGGCGCCTGAGGGGTGCGGCGGGGGCGCCTGGACGGCGCGGGGGGCGGGTGCCGCGGCGCGGCGCCCGAGGGTGCGTCGTGCGGGGGTGCTCACGAGGCCCGAGCTTCGCACGGGTGCGCCGGTGCGCTCGCTCAGACCCGCTCGACGTGCTCCAGGGAGCGGATGCCCCGCTCCAGGTGCCACTGCAGGAACGCGGCCACCAGCCCGCTGCCCTCGTCGCGGCAGCGCTGGTCGCTGGCGTCGGCGGTGTCCCAGTCGCCCGTCAGCAGCGCGGCCAGCAGTTCCAGGGTGCGCGGGTCGGGGGCGGCTGAGCCGGGCGGGCGGCACGCCGGGCACACCGCCCCGCCGGCGGCCACGTTGAACGCGCGGTGCGGGCCCGGATCGCCGCAGCGCGCGCAGTCGGCGAAGCTGGCGGCGTAGCCGGCCACGGCGAGGGACCGCAGGAGGAAGGCGTCCAGGACCATGGTGGCGGCGTGCTCGCCGCGGGCCAGGGTGCGCAGCGCCCCCACCAGCAGCAGGTACTGCTGGGTGTTGCTCTCCCCCTCCACCTCGGTGAACCGCTCGGCCGTCTCCAGCAGGGCGTGCCCGGCGGTGTAGAGGCCGTAGTCGGCGGCGATGACCGCACCCAGGGGGGCGAGGACGTCCACCTGCGTGACGATGTCGAGGGAGCGGCCGCGGTGCAGCTGCGCGTCCACGCAGGTGAACGGCTCCAGGCGGGCGCCGAAGCGCGAGGAGGTGCGGCGCACCCCCTTGGCCACGGCCCGGACCCGGCCGTGGTGGCGGGTCAGCAGGGTGATGACGCGGTCGGCCTCGCCGAGCTTGGCGGTGCGCAGCACGACGGCGTCGTCGCGGTAGCTGCGCGGCCCCCCGATCCCACTCACCCGGGCAGCGTAGGCCCCGGCACCGACACGGCGGCGCGGCGCCGGTGCCCGCGCGTCAGGCGAGCTCGATGCGGTCGCCGCCGGCGCGCCGGGCGCGCGTGCACGCCGCGTCGGCGGCCGCCAGGGCCTCGGCCGCCGGGGCGGGCCCGGCCACCCCCACGGACGCGCTCATCCGCAGCCCGGGGGCGAGGTGCGCCCACGGTTCCTGCCGCACCGCCGCCAGCAGCCGCTCGGCGACGAGGACGGGCGCCGGCCCCGGGCGGTCGGCGGGCAGCAGCACGACGAACTCGTCGCCCCCGTAGCGCACCAGCACGTCGTCCTCGCGGCAGCTCTCCACCAGCAGCGCGGCCACGCGCCGCAGCACCGCGTCCCCGGCCTCCGGGCCGTGCTCGTCGTTGGCCGCGCGCAACCCGTCCAGGTCGACGAGCACGGCGCTGTAGCGCTGGTCGGGCCGCTCCAGGACCTGCTGCAGGCGCCGCCGGTTGCCCAGGCCGGTCATGGGGTCGGTCAGGGCGGCGCGGCCCTGCCGCTCGTTCTGCTCGGCCATCTCGTGCTGGCGGATGCGGTCCTGCAGCGCCTCGAACCGGCTCTCGCGGTCCTCCCACAGCCGCGACAGGGAGATGCGCGCCAGTTCGGCGAGCGCGTCGGCGGCCTCGTGGCCGCCGTGGTGGCGCACGGCGTTGTCGGCGCGCACCTTCAGGGCGGTCAGGCCCCACACGTCCAGCTGGGTGCTGGAGGAGGTGCGCTGCACGGCCAGCAGCAGTTCCCGGGCCCCGTCCAGGTCGCCCTCGGCGGACAGCGACATCGCCAGGCCCACGCGCGCGATCTGGGTCTCCACCAGCTCCTCGCGCTGGCGGAAGGCGGCGGCGGCCACGCGCAGGCGCGCGGCGGCCAGGGCGGGCTCACCGGTGCGGTGCAGCACGAACCCCTCGATGGCGTCGGCGCGGGCGCGCATCTCCGGGTAGCCGACCTCCTGCGCCAGCGAGCGCATCCGGGCGGCGTGCCCGAGGGCCCGCGCGTAGTGCGGCCCGGTCTCGCCCGAGCGGCCGACGACGTCGAGCATCGCGCCCCAGGACACCTCCAGGACGGCGGCCTCCTGCACGACGTTCAGGCGCACCCGGGCCGGGGGGAAGGTCAGCGAGAGCATCAGCTCGGTCAGCTCGTCGGCCGGCTCGAACAGCGCCAGCGCGCGCAGCGCCAGGGCCACCGACATGGTGGCCGACAGGTGGTCGTAGGTGCGCACGGGCTGGGCGGTGACGATGAGCTGCGCCTCGGCCAGGTGGTCCATCGCCAGGGCCGTCATGCCCAGGTCCACGCGGGCCTCGGCCAGCAGCGACAGGGCCTTGGCGCGCCAGACCGGGTCGGCGCGCGGGCCCAGGCGCTGCAGCAGGTGACCGGCCTCCGCGGCGGCCTCGGCGGCGCGGCCGAGCTGCTGCAGGGCGACGCAGCAGATGAACTGCAGGTACCGCGCGGTGCGCTCGTCGCCGGCGGCCTCGCAGAGCACCAGGCCCTCGCGCGCGGCCTGTACGGCCCGCTCGCCGTAGCCGTCCAGGTAGAGGCGGTGCGCCTCCTCGGCGAGGGCGTCGAACGGCCCGAACGGCCCGGACGGCTCCAGCTCCCGCCCGGCCGGCCCGGCCGCGGCTGCAGCGCTGCCCACGTCGATCGCCCCCTGTCCCCCGCGCGGTCGAGCACGGATGGTGACTGATCCTAACCGTGAGCGGGCGCCGCGCAGCCGGAAGGGCCGGACGGTGCGCGCTCGACGACCCCCGGGGGGCGCTCCCCGGCCCGCCGCGCGCAGCGGCGGGCCGGGCGCCTCAGCGCAGGGCCCGGTTCACGGCCGACACGATCGCCTTCAGCGAGGCGGTGGTGATGTTGGCGTCGATGCCGACCCCCCACAGGACGCGCTGGCCCACGGCGCACTCGACGTACGCCGCGGCGCGCGCGTCGCCGCCGGCGGACAGGGCGTGCTCGGCGTAGTCCAGGACGCGCACGTCCACCGGCCCGGCGGGCAGCCCGGCCAGCGCGGCGCAGAACGCGGCGATGGGCCCGTTGCCGGTGCCGGCGACCGTGGTGGTCGTCCCCGCGTCCAGCAGGTCGACCTCCAGCGCGTCGACGCCGTCGACCTCGGAGACCGAGCGGGTGGCGCGCAGCGCCAGCCGGCCCCAGTCGGGCGTGCCGGAGGGCGAGGGCAGGTACTCGTCGGAGAAGATCTCGAAGATTTCCGCGGCCGAGACCTCCCCGCCGGCCGCGTCCGTGCGCTCCTGCACGACGCGGCTGAACTCGATCTGCAGCCGCCGCGGCAGGTCCAGCTGGTGCTCGCTCTTGAGCAGGTAGGCCACGCCGCCCTTGCCGGACTGCGAGTTGACCCGGATGACGGCCTCGTAGCTGCGGCCGACGTCCTTGGGGTCGATGGGCAGGTACGGCACCGCCCACTCGTGCTCGTCGACGCTCCTGCCGGCGGCGGCCGCGTCGCGCTCCATCGCCTCCAGGCCCTTCTTGATGGCGTCCTGGTGCGACCCGGAGAACGCGGTGAAGACCAGGTCCCCGCCGTAGGGGGCGCGCTCGCCCACGGGCAGCTGGTTGCAGTGCTCCACCGTGCGGCGGATCCGGTCGATGTCGGAGAAGTCGATCTCCGGGTCGACGCCCTGGCTGAAGAGGTTCAGCCCCAGGGTGACCAGGTCGACGTTGCCGGTGCGCTCGCCGTTGCCGAACAGGCAGCCCTCGATGCGGTCCGCGCCGGCCAGGTAGCCCAGCTCGGCCGCGGCCACGCCGGTGCCGCGGTCGTTGTGCGGGTGCAGGGACAGGACCACGTTCTCGCGCTGCGCCAGGTTGCGCGACATCCACTCGATGGAGTCCGCGTACACGTTCGGGGTGGCCATCTCCACCGTCGCGGGCAGGTTGACGATCACCTTGCGCTCGGGCGTGGGCTCGAACACCTCCACCACCGCGTCGCAGATGCGCCGGGCGAACTCCAGCTCGGTGCCGGTGTAGGACTCCGGGGAGTACTCGTAGTAGACGGTCGTGCCCGGGATCGTCTCCTCGTACTTGCGGCACAGCCGCGCGCCCTGCAGGGCCAGGTCGACGATGCCGTCCTCGTCCATCCCGAACACCACGCGCCGCTGCAGCACGGAGGTGGAGTTGTACAGGTGCACGATCGCCTGCTTCGCCCCGCGCAGGGACTCGTAGGTGCGCTCGATGAGGTGCTCGCGCGCCTGGGTCAGGACCTGGATGCGCACGTCGTCGGGGATCAGGTCCTGCTCGATCAGGGTGCGCACGAAGTCGAAGTCGGTCTGGCTGGCCGAGGGGAAGCCCACCTCGACGTCCTTGTAGCCCATCTCCACCAGCAGCTGGAACATCCGCAGCTTGCGCTCGGAGTTCATGGGGTCGATCAGGGCCTGGTTGCCGTCGCGCAGGTCCACCGCGCACCAGCGGGGCGCCTTCGTGATCCGCTTGCCGGGCCACGTGCGGTCGGGCAGGTCCACGGCGATCTGCTCGTGGAAGGGGCGGTACCGGTGGTACGGCATCGACGACGGCTTCTGGGTGTTCTCCACAGCTCAAGCTCCTCTACGCGGGACCGGATGTGCTCGGCCGGCGCGCACGACGAGGTCCCGCGACGGGGAGACCGGCCTAGCTGGCCCCGCCGCGGCGGCGAAGGAGGAGGGTCTCCCAGCGAGCCACGGCAGCACCGTACGCGCCCGGCCCCCGGCTCGTCCACGCGGGGGGGCGGGACGAGCCGGCGGCGCCGCACCGCCCGGGCCGGTGGCCGGCCCGGGCGGTGCGGGGCGTCAGCGGTCGTCGCGGGGGTTGAGCTGCTGCGGGTCGCCGTCGGGGTCGTCCTCGGCACCGGGGTCCTGCGCGGCCCCGTCGCCGGTCTGCACGCCCCGCAGGTCGCGCGGGTTCAGCTCACCCGGGTCGCCGTCGGGGTCGATGGGGTTGGTGGTCGGTTCGCTCATGCCTCCACAGTGCACCGGCCCCCCTCCCCCGGCACCCCGAGGCCACCGCGGCCGGCCTCACTTGACCGCCCCGCGGGTGACCCCGCTCATCACCCAGCGCTGGGCGAACACGTAGACGAGGATCGTGGGGGCCATCGCCATCAGGTAGGAGGCGAAGGCCACGTTGTAGTCGGTGGAGAACGCCAGCTGGAAGATCTTCTGGACGACGGGGATCGTCTGCAGCGTCTGGTCGGCGGTGATGAGCGAGGGCATCATGAAGTCGTTCCAGCTGGCCAGGAAGGCGAAGATGCCGACCGTGGCGTTCATGGGGGCCAGCAGCGGGAAGACGACCCGCCAGAACACCTGCCAGGTGCTCGCCCCGTCCATGCGGGCGCTCTCCTCCAGCTCCAGGGGGATGGAGCGCAGGAACGCCGAGTACAGCAGCACGCTGAAGGACAGCTGGAACATCACGTGCAGCAGCGCGACGCCGACGGGGTTGTCCAGCGCGAGCACCGCGGTGAGCTTGACCTGCGGCAGCGCCACCACGGGGAAGGGGATGAACATGGCGGCCAGCAGGTAGAAGTAGGAGTACCGGAACAGCCGGCGGTCCCAGTTGCGCACGATCGCGTAGGAGGCCCACGACGCCAGCAGCAGGCACCCGGCGACGCTGACGACGCTGACCAGCACCGAGACGGCGAAGGCCCGGGGGAAACCCGTCAGCGTCCAGGCGTCGGCGAAGCTGGCCCAGTTCAGCGGCCACGGCGGGGCGAAGCCGGTGCCGGCGACGGCCTGCTCGGGCGTCTTGAACGCCATGACGACGGCGAAGTACAGGGGCACCAGGACCGCCAGGGACGTCAGGGCCAGCAGCGCGGTCAGGCCCCAGCCGCGCCCGCGCAGGGGGGTGGAGCCGCGGCGGTTCCCGCGGGAGACCGCGGCGACGGTGGCGGGGTCGGCGGTGACCATCAGAGCGACACTCCTCGGCGGCGGATGATCTGCAGCTGCAGGACGGAGATGACCACGGCGAGGACGAAGAAGACCACCGCGTTGGCCATCTGGTAGGCGTAGTCGCCGTTGGTGAAGCCGGTGAAGATGGTCATGGCCACGCTGCGGGTCGCCGTCCCCGGGCCGCCGTCGGTCAGGCCCACGATGATGTCGTAGGCGTTGAGGAAGTTCTTGAACCCCAGCACGGTGTTGATGACGACGTACCCGGCGACCAGCGGCAGGGTGATCGAGGCGAACCGGCGCCAGGCGCCGGCACCGTCCAGGGCGGCGGCCTCGTAGACCTCCTCCGGCACCGCCAGCAGGCCGGCCAGGTAGATGATCAGCGCGCTGGGCACGGCCTGCCAGGCGGTCACCACCACGACGCCCACCCACGCCAGGTCGGGGTTGGCCAGGACGCTCTCCCGCAGCCACCCGATGCCCAGCGCGCCGCCCAGCGCGGGCAGGGAAGTGGACAGGAGGTGGTTGAAGACGAAGGCGATGACGATGCCGGAGACCACCATGGGGATGAAGAACACCGCGCGCAGCGCCGTCTTCAGCTTGATCTTCGCGCTCAGGCCCAGCGCCAGGGCCAGGGCCAGGACGTTGACCAGGAGCACCGTGACGACCGAGAAGCCCAGGGTGAAGCCGTAGGCGTGCAGGACGTTCGGGTCGGTGAACAGCACGGCGTAGTTGGCGAGCCCGATGAACTCCCACTCGCCGTACCCGACGTAGTCGGTGAGGCTGATGACCGCGCCGACCAGGGCGGGCAGCACGATGAACAGGGTGAACAGGGCCAGCGCCGGCAGCAGGAACAGGTAGGACACGGCGTCGACGCGGCGGCGCGGGGCGCGGCTCCGCACGACG
Source organism: Kineococcus arenarius subsp. arenarius (assembly GCF_050871845.1). Taxonomy (NCBI): domain Bacteria; kingdom Bacillati; phylum Actinomycetota; class Actinomycetes; order Kineosporiales; family Kineosporiaceae; genus Kineococcus; species Kineococcus arenarius. The sequence goes on along the minus strand of NZ_JBJLSE010000025.1, from coordinate 35,273 downwards.
GCGACGTCGGAGTGCGCGCCGCCGGCGGCGCGGCGCCCGCTCCGGGAGCGGTGCGGTGAGGTGGTGGCCACGAGATCTCCTTCGCTCTGCGGCGGCGCTCAGGCGGCCGAGCGGGTCGCCAGCCGCGCCCAGTCCTCGTCGATGCGGCGCAGCAGGCGCTCGCCGTCCCCGGAGCGCACGGCCTCCTGCAGGTAGTTGCCGACCGGGATCGTCAGCGGGATGTAGGTGTTGGCGCCCTGGTAGATGCGCCCGGCGTCCAGCGCGGGCTGCAGGCCGACCAGGCGCGGGTCCTGCAGGGGGGCGGCGCCCAGCAGCGGTGAGGTCGCCAGGTTGTCGGCGTTGTAGCGGGCGATGACCTCGTCGCGCATGAGCCACTGCAGGAACTCGCGCGCCGCGGTCTGGTGCCCGGAGGCCTCGGGGATCCACAGGGCCAGGTCGAGGTTGACCCGGGCGGCGGCCTGGCCTGGCTCGTCGCCCATCGGCAGCGGGAACGTGCCCACCGGCAGGTCGGGGTTCACCTTGGCGATCTCGCCCAGCGCCCACGGGCCCTGCAGGTACATGGCCGCCTGACCGCGGCCGAACGCCAGGTTGCCGTCGGCGTAGGCGCGGCTGGCCGCGTCGGGGTTGGAGTAGGAGGCCAGCTGCAGCATCTTCTCGACCGGCTCGGCGAAGACGTTCGAGAACGACACCTCCTCCTCGGGGCCGGCGTCCGCCCCCAGGGCGCGCAGGTCGGCGAAGAAGGCGGCCACGTCCAGGGCGCTGCCGGTGCAGTAGTCGAACAGGCCCTGCTGGATGGTCCACACCTCCTGGAAGGTGCTGTAGACGGGCGTGACCCCTGCGGCCCGGAAGGTCTCGCACGCCTGCACGAGCTCGCTCCAGGTCTGCGGCACGGCCACGCCGTTCTGCTCGAACAGCCGCGCGTTGTAGATCACCCCCGCGGAGGCGACGGAGTAGGGCAGCACGTTCGTCTCCCCCTCGTTGGTGGCGAACTGGTCGACCAGCACCTGGTACTTGGGGTCGACGCGCTGCGCCTCGGGCAGGTCCGACAGGTCCGTGAGCACCCCGGTCGAGACGTAGCCGCCGACCTCGAGGGTGTAGTTCCACGCAGCCAGGTCCGGCGGTGCGCCGCGCACGAACTGGGGCACCAGCGCCGTCTGGGAGGAGTCGTGGACGGCGAGCACCCCGGACTGCGAGGCGTTGAACTCCGCCACGAGGTCCCCGAAGTAGGCGATGACCTCCGGCTTGTTCTGGAAGAAGCGGACCTCCTCGCGCCCGCCGGTGCCGGCGGAGGACCCGCAGCCGGCTGCCCCGAGCGCGAGGGCGCCGCCCCGGCGGTCAGCAGCGAGCGCCGGCTCAGGGGCCCGGCGGCCCGCAGGGCGGGCGGCGCGGTGGGTGGCGGGGTGCGTGGCGGGGTGCGTGGCGGGGTGTGTGGCACGGTGGGTGGCACGTCGTCGTCCCTCCTCCTGGCTGCCGCGGGCACCGTCGCCTGCGGGTCCTGCGGGGCCGCGCGGGGGGTCTGCCCGCACGGCCCGGTCCGCCCGCCGGATCCGCGGGTGGCGCCTGCCTCGTCATCGAGCCGGACCGTGGTCTCGCCGTCCAGCAGCGTCTCCCCGATCGGGCCGCTGGACAAGACGACACGAGCGGCGAGCGCACCACACGGTGTGGCGCCCCCCCACCGCGGGTAGGGACCGGGCATGGCACCCGACCAGAGCACCCCCACCGACCCGACGACCCAGCACCCGCGGTCCCAGCCGGAGCAGTCGATCCCGCACCCCGGCCTGGAGGGGCAGATGGACCCGCCGCCGGACTACGGGCAGGACACGTACCGCGGCAGCGGCCGGCTCACCGGCAAGCGCGCGCTCATCACCGGCGGCGACTCCGGCATCGGCCGCGCGGTCGCCCTCGCCTACGCCCGCGAGGGCGCCGACGTCGTGATCGTCCACCTGCCCGAGGAGCAGGCCGACGCCGACGAGACCGTCGCGCTGGTCGAAGCCGCCGGGCGCAAGGGCGTCAGCGTGCCCGGCGACCTGCGCGAGGAGGAGTTCTGCCGGCAGGTCGTCCAGCGCACCGTCGACGAGCTCGGCGGTCTCGACGTGCTGGTGAACAACGCCGCCTACCAGATGGCCGTCGGCGGCATCGAGGACCTGAGCACCGAGCAGCTGCTGCGCACCTACACGACCAACGTGTTCGCGACGTTCTGGCTGTGCAAGGCCGCGGTGCCGCACCTGCAGCCCGGTTCCAGCATCATCAACACCGTCTCGATCCAGGCGTACCAGCCCTCGCCGTCGCTGCTGGACTACGCCTCCACGAAGGCGGCGCTGGTGAACTTCACCAAGAACCTGGCGCAGGAGCTGGGCGAGAAGGGCGTCCGCGTCAACTGCGTCGCCCCGGGACCGATCTGGACCCCGCTCATCCCGGCCACGATGCCCGCCGAGCAGGTCGGCTCCTTCGGCAGCGAGACCCCCCTGGGCCGCGCCGGCCAGCCCGCGGAGCTGGCGCCCGCCTACGTGTTCCTGGCCTCGCAGGAGTCCAGCTACATCACCGGCGAGCGCATCGGCGTCACCGGCGGGATGCCGATGCCCTGACGTGAGTCGATCCCCCCGGCGGGGGCCGCCCGGACCACCGGCCCGGGCGGTCGCTCACGAGGTGGCGGGCGAGCCCGTGCGCACGAGCTCGCCCGCCAGCAGCGAGCCGATCCAGCCGTCCAAGCGCTCACCGCGGTGCACGAGCAGCCCGCGCACCTCGCCCTCCCGCCGGAAGCCGCACTTCTGCGCGACCCGCCAGGAGGCGGTGTTGCCGACGACGGCCTGCCAGTGCACGCCGGCCAGGTGCAGCTCGTCGAAGCCCCACGCCAGGGCCAGTCGCACCGCGCGGGTCGTGACGCCGCGGCCCCGCGCCCAGGGCGCCAGGCCGAACCCGATCTCCGCCCAGCCGGCCGGGCGGTGGCGCAGGTCCACGGTCCCCGCGAAGCGGTCACCGGCCTGGACCGCCCACCCGGCGACCTCGCCGCGCTCCCACGCGGCGGCGAGCCCGGCGACGAAACCCTCCGCGTCCGCGCGCCCGTAGGGCGCGGGCACCGTGGTGAAGCGCACGGTGTCCGCGTCGCGGCACTGCTCGACGACGGCGTCGAGGTCGGCGGCGGTGTGCCGGCGCAGCAGCACGTCGCCGTCGCGCAGCTCCGGGTGCTCGGGCAGGTCCCAGGTCTCGTCCACGCACCGAGGCAACCGCAACGCGCCGGGGGCCGTCCACCGGGTTCCCGGTGGGCGGCCCCGGATCGCTCAGCTGCGGTTGCGCTTGACCCGCTGCTCCACCAGGCCCAGCAGCACGTCGGAGAGCTTGCCCAGGAGCGCCAGCAGCAGGATCGCCAGCAGCACCTGGTCGGTGCGGCCGACGTTCTGCCCGTTCGTCATCTGGAACCCCAGGCCCATCGCGCCGTTGAGGAACTCGGCCGCCACGAGGAACAGCCACGCCTGCGCCAGCGCCAGGCGCAACCCCGAGAGCAGCGACGGCGCGGTCGCCGGCAGCAGGATCTCGGTGAACAGCCGCACCCCGCTGCGGCCGTAGGCGCGGCCCACCTCCACCAGGGCGGGGTCCAGGTGGCTCAGCGCGGAGTGCACCGTGGTGTAGACGGGGAAGAACGCGCCGATCGCGATGAGCACGATCTTCGGGGTCTCCCCGATGCCGATCCACAGGCCCAGCAGCGGCACCCAGGCCAGCGAGGGCACCGCGCGCAGCGCCCCGATCGTCGGGCTCAGCAGCGCCGAGACGGAGCGCAGCAGACCGGTCAGCCCACCCAGCACGACCCCCAGGCCCGCACCCCACAGGAACCCCAGCAGGACGCGCTGCGTGCTGATGGCGATGTTCCGCTGCAGCTCCCCGGTGCCCCACATCTCCACCGCGGCGCGCAGCACGTCCGCCGGCGGCGGCAGCTGCACGCGCGAGAACACCTCCAGGGTCGAGCACAGCTGCCACGCCGCCAGCAGCGCCAGCGGGACCAGCACCCCCAGCAGCCACCGCCCGGAACCGGCGCGGCGGGCCGGCGCCTCCACCGCCGCCGGCCGCTCCGGCGCGCTCACGCTCACGCCGAGGCCGCCTGCTCGGCGAACTGCGGCGCGAACAGCCCGTCCAGGGCCGTGAGCGCCTCCTCCTCCGAGCGCACGTCGCCGTTGGCGGCCATCAGCGGGATGACGCCCTCCAGCACGGTGCGCTGCGCGTCGCCCGGCACCGGGTCGATGTCCAGGCCGGTGCGCTCGGTCAGCACCAGCGAGGCGACCTCGGGGTCCAGCTGCGCCTGCTCGGCGTACAGCGCCACGAGCTCGTCGGGGTTCGCCAGCGCCCAGGCGCGCGCCTGCTCGTAGGCGTCGACGACCTGCTGCACGAGCTCCGGGGAGCTCTCGATGAACTCCTCGCGGGCGTTGAGCACGCCGTAGGTGTTGAAGTCCACGTTGCGGTACAGCAGGCGCGAGCCGGCGCTGAGCTGGGTGGCGGCCATGTTCGGGTCCAGGCCCGCCCAGGCGTCCACGTCGCCGCGCTCCAGCGCCGCGCGGCCGTCGGGGTGCTGCAGGTTGACGATCTCCACGTCGGAGGCCGCCAGCCCCGCCTGGTCCAGCGCCTGGCGCAGGAAGAAGTACGGGTCGGTGCCGGTCGTGGCGGCGATGCGCTTGCCGCGCAGGCCCGCCACGTCGCTCACCGTGGAGTCGGCGCCGACGACCAGGGCGGTCCACTCCGGCTGGGAGTAGACGTCGACGGTCTGCACGGCCTGGCCGTTGGAGCGGGCCTGCAGCACGGCCGCCCCGGCGGTGGAGGCCAGGTCCAGGTTGTCGTTGCGCAGGAACTCGTTGGCCTTGTTGCTGCCGAGGGACTGCTCCCACTGCACCGTCAGGCCCGCGTCCTCGAGGATCCGCTGCTGGCGCACCACCAGGCTCAGCGGGTTGTAGTACGCGTAGTCGAGGCGGACGGTGTCCCCGCCACCGGACGCGGAACCGGCGGACGGCGCCGTTCCGGTGGAGGACTCCCCCTGCACGCAGCCGGCGGCACCGAGGGCGACGCCGCCGAACAGGGCACCCAGGGCGGTGCGGCGCGCGAGGGGGCGGGGGAAGTGGGACACGGTTCTCTCCAGGGGCAGGGTCGCCCGCACGAGCGGCGGACGACGGGGTTCGCAGGGGTCAGCAGGCGTGCCGCGGGGTTCGCGGGTGCAGCGGTGCCCGGGCCGGGGGCCGGGCGCTCAGGCGTGCGCGCGCGGCACGCCGAGCAGTTCGAGCAGTTCCACGCGCAGGTGGGCGAGGTCGGCGTCGCCCCGGTCGCGCGGGCGCGGCGGCCCCACGGCCAGGTCGCGCACGACGTGGGCGCCGGCACGGCCCTCGGTGGTTCCCAGCACCAGCACGCGGTCGGCCAGGTGCAGCGCCTCGTCGACGTCGTGGGTGACGAGCAGGACGGTCGCACCGGTACCGCGCTGCACGTCGTCCAGCAGGTCCTGCATCTTCAGGCGGGTCAGGGCGTCGAGCGCGGCGAACGGCTCGTCCAGCAGCAGGACACCGGGGCGGCGCACCAGGGCGCGGGCCAGCGCGGCGCGCTGGGCCATGCCGCCGGACACCCGGCGCGGGCGGTGACCGGCGAACCCGGCCAGGCCCACGGTCTCCAGCTGGTGCAGCACCTGCGCGCGCCCCTCGGCGCGGGGGGTGCCCAGCGGCAGCCCCAGGGCGACGTTGCCGGCCAGGTCCCGCCACGGCAGCAGCCGCGGCTCCTGGAACACCACGGCCGTGCGCCCGCCCACCCCGCGCACCGGCTCGCCGCCGACCTCCACGGTGCCGGAGGTGGGGGTGTCCAGCCCGGCGACCAGGCGCAGCAGGGTGGACTTGCCGGAGCCGGACGCGCCCAGCAGCGCCACGGTGCTGCCGGGCGCCACGTCCACGTCCACCCCGGCCAGGACGTCGTGCCTGCCGGAGCCGGTGGTGAACGAGCGCCCCACCCCCCGCAGGGCGACGCCGGCGGCCTCGACGCGCTGCGCCGCGGGCGCACCGCCGGGTGCTGCCACGGCGGGGCCGGGCACAGCGGGGCCGGGCACGGCGGCGCCGGACGTGGCTGGACTGGACGCGGGACGCGTGGGTACGGCCGACACTGCTCCTCCATCGCTCCTGGCGTGAGCACCGCACCGCCCGCTCCGGCCAGGGAGCTGATGGAGGTTGCTGCGGCGTCGTCGAGCCAGGTCTCTCGGCCGCTCTGGATGGTGGCGTCATCAAACGCGAGGACGCCCGCACCTGTCAAAACGGGTGGCCCCCGAGAGGGTGACGTGCGTTTTCACCACGGGGCGCACGCGCGCGACTACGGTGGACGAGCCATGCCGTTCTCCCGGACAGCCCCCCACCCCGCCCCCCGCACCGCGGCGCCGGGCGTGGCGGAACCGTGGACGACGACGGCGAACGCGGTCACCGCGGTGCGCACCGCGGTCGCGGTCGCGCTCGGGTGCGCGGCGGCCGCCACCGGCTCACCGGCGCTGCTGCTGGTGGCGTACCTGGCGTACTGGGTGGGCGACGTGCTCGACGGCGCCGTGGCGCGCCTGATGGACCAGGAGACGCGCCAGGGGGCGGTGCTGGACATCCTCAGCGACCGCGCCTGCACCGCCGTGCTGCTGACGACCTACCTCGGCTGGCACCCCTCCATCGCCGTGCCCGCAGCGGTGTTCCTGCTGCAGTTCATGGTCGTGGACTGCCTGCTGTCGCTGGCCTTCCTGCGCTGGCCGCTGGTCAGCCCCAACCACTTCCACCTCGTCGACCGGCGGGTCTGGCTGTGGAACTGGTCGAAGCCGGCGAAGGCGCTGAACACCTCGGGCGTGGTGGCGTGCCTCGTGCTGGGCTTCGAGGGGGCGGCGACGGCGGTCGCCGTGGCGGTGCTGGCCGTCAAGTGCCTCTCCGCCGTCCGGGTGGCCCGCCTGAGCCGGGCCCCGCGGTGACGCGCCCGTGGAGGACCTGAGGGCCACCGGTGTCGCGCTGGAGGTCCTCGCCGCGATCGCCGTGGGGGCCGTCTCGGCCGTCCTGCCCGTCGTCAACGCCGAGGCGGTGGTGCTCGCCGCGGCCGTCGGCAGGCCCCGCACGGCCGTTCCCGTGGTCCTCGGCGTGGCGCTGGGCCAGACGCTCGGCAAGGTGGCGCTGATGCTCGGCGCGCGCCACGGCGCCCACCGGCTGGTGGGTCTGCTGCACCGCCCCCGCGGCCGGGGGCGCACCGGCTCGGCGGCCGCGGGCGCCGAGCCCCCCGGCGCGGCGGCCCCGCGGACGGCGTGGTGGGCGCGGGCGGTGCGCCGCTGGGGCGAGCGCTGCCTGACGGCGCTGGACTCGGGGCGCTGGGCCGGCCCGGTCGTGCTGCTGAGCGCGACCACGGGCGTGCCCCCGCTGGCGGTGACGAGCATCGCGGCGGGCCTGCGCCGGACCCCGGTGCCCGTGTTCACCGCCTGCTGCCTCGCCGGGCGCTCGGCGCGGTTCCTCGCCCTGGGCCTGCCCGCGCTGGCGGTCGCGTGAGCGGCACCGGCTCGCGCGGCCGGGCCCCTCACCGGGCCGCCGGCACCCGCAGCAGCCCCGCACCGTCCAGGTCGAGCGCACCGCCGGGTGCCAGCAGCACCGCCCGGGAGGCGCCACCGGCCGCGACCGCCCGCGCGAACCGGCGCCCGGGGGCCGTCCACCGGTCCCCCATGGCCCGGGCCAGGCCCAGCGGCGCGAGCGTGCCCCAGTGCACCGGCACCGCCACGGCCGGTCCCACCGCGGTCACCTCCGCGGCCGCCTCCTCCGGGTCCAGGTGGTGCGGGCCCAGCGTGCGCCACCACCCGCCGACCGGCACCAGCGCCACGTCCGGGCACCGGCCGGCGGCGGCCAGCACGGCCGTGGCCAGCCCGTCGAAGGGACCGGTGTCGCCCAGCGCCCACAGCAGCAGGTCGGGCCCGCCGTCGGACCGCGCCCGCTCGGGGAACACCCCGGGCAGCCGCACCAGGTGACCGACGGCCACCGAGTCCACCGGTGCGCCGGTCACCCGCCCCAGGGTGCGCCCCCCGTCGTGGTGGGCGGGCAGCGCCGTCACCGCGACCGGACCCGACGGGCCGGGCAGGTCCAGCCACCGGCCCACGGCGGTCTCCACCACCGCGCTGCCGGTGCCGCGCAGCCGGTCCTGCAGCCACGCGGCGGCACCGGGCGGGGCCACCACCCAGCGCGGGCGCAGCCGCCGCAGGGAGGGCAGGTCCAGGTGGTCGTGGTGCAGGTGCGAGACCAGCACCAGGGCCGGGTCGGCGGAGTGCTCCGGGTCCGGCAGCGGCGGGCGCCGGCGCAGGTGCACCAGGCCGGGGCGCAGCACCGGGTCGGTGACCACTCGCACGCCCACCGCGTCGAGCACGGCTGTGGAGTGCCCCAGCCAGCGCAACCGCGCCCCGCCGCTCACCGGGCCTGCTCCCGCGGGCACGGCGCGCACACCCCTAGAAGCCCAGGCGCTGCAGCTGCTTGGGGTCGCGCTGCCAGTCCTTGGCGACCTTCACCCGCAGGTCCAGGTGGCAGCGCTCGCCGAGCAGCGCCTCGATGGAGCGGCGCGCACGGGTGCCGACGTCCTTCAGGCGCGCACCGCCGCGGCCGATGATGATGCCCTTCTGGCTCTCCCGCTCCACGTACAGCCACACGTGGACCTCCAGCAGGCCGCTCTCCCGGCGGGTCTTCTCCTCCACGACCACCGCCAGGGAGTGGGGCATCTCGTCGCGCACGCCCTCCAGCGCCGCCTCGCGCACCAGCTCGGCGACCATGACGTCCTCCGGCTCGTCGGTCAGCTCGCCGTCGGGGTACATCCGGGGCCCGGGCGGCAGGTGCGAGAGCAGCACGTCGGCCACCACGTCGACCTGCTCGCCGGTGACGGCGGAGGCGGGCACGACGTCGGCGAAACCGCCCAGCAGCTCCTCCCCCAGGGCGCTGACGGCGAGCAGCTGCTCGGCCACCCGCTCCGGGCGCACCTTGTCGGTCTTGGTGACCAGGGCGACCTTCACCGAGCGGGGGGCGGCGGCCAGCGCCTCGGCGATGAAGCGGTCGCCGGGGCCGATGCGCTCGTCGGCGGGCACGCACAGCGCGACCACGTCGACCTCGGCGAGCGTCTCGTGCACGAGGTCGTTCAGCCGCTGGCCCAGCAGCGTGCGGGGGCGGTGCAGGCCGGGGGTGTCCACGAGCACCAGCTGCGCGTCCGGGCGGTGCAGGACGCCGCGCACGGTGTGCCGCGTGGTCTGCGGCCGGCTGGAGGTGATGGCGACCTTCTGCCCCACCAGGGCGTTGGTCAGGGTGGACTTGCCGGCGTTCGGCCGGCCCACCAGGCAGGCGAACCCGGAGCGGTGCTCCGGGGCCCGCTCCTCCCCGCGCCCCTGGTCCCGCTGCTCACTCACGCCGACCTCCCGCACCGCTCACCAGTTCCCCCTCCTGCTCGTCCGCGCCGCCGTCCTCGCGCGCGGGCGCGTCGGCGCGGTGCACCAGGACCGTGCGGACCTGGTTGCGCCGGCCGCCGCGGCGCTCGGCCTCCAGGTGCAGCCCGTGCACCTGCGCCGCCGAGCCGGGCACGACGACCTCCCCGAGGGTCTTGGCGAGCAGCCCGCCGACGGTGTCGACCTCCTCGTCGTCGATCTCGATGCCGAACAGCTCACCGACCTCGTCCACGGCCAGGCGCGCCGAGACCCGGTAGCCGCCGTCGCCCAGCTCCTCCACGTCGGGGGCGCCGCGGTCGTACTCGTCGGCGATGTCGCCGACGATCTCCTCGATGGCGTCCTCGATGGTCACCAGCCCCGCCGTGCCGCCGTACTCGTCGACGACGACCGCCACGTGCGTGGTGTCGTGCTGCATCCGCTTGAGCAGGTCGTCCACCGGCAGGCTGTCGGGCACGAACGCGGCCGGGCGGGCGACGTCCTCCACGGGGGTGCGGCGCGCGGCGGCGGGGTCGTCGTGGAAGCGGCGGGCGACGTCCTTGAGGTAGAGCACGCCGAGCACCTCGTCGGCGTCCTCGCCCACGACGGGCGCGCGCGAGAACCCCGAGCGCAGCAGCAGCTCCTCGGCCTCGTGCAGGCCGGTGCCGCGGCGCAGCGAGACGACGTCGGTGCGCGGGACCATGACCTCGCGCACGCGCGTGTCGCCCAGCTCGAAGACCGAGTGGATCATGCGGTGCTCGCCGGCCTCGATGACGGCCGTCTCGCCCGCCAGCTCGACGATCTCTCGCAGCTCCGCCTCGGTGCCGAACGGGCCGTGCGGGGTGCCGCGGCCGGGCGTCACGGCGTTGCCGACGAGCACCAGCGCGTGCGCCACCGGGCCCAGCACCCGGCTCAGCGGCGCGAGCACGGGCGCGGCCAGCAGGCCCACGGTCTCGGCGTGCAACCGGCCCAGGGTGCGCGGGCCCACGCCCACGAGCACGAAGTCCAGGGCGGACATGCCCAGGCCCGCTGCGAGCAGGACCACCCACCAGGCGTCGGACCAGCTGGCGACCACGACGGTGACGCACACCGCCGCCAGGGTCTCGAGGACGACGCGGACCAGGGTGCAGACGGTCAGCACCGGTGCGGCCGACTCCAGCACCCGCAGCAGCGCACCGGCACCGCGCCGGCCGTCGGCCTCCAGCTCCCGGGCCCGGCGCCGGGACGTGCCCGCGACGGCGGACTCGGCGGCGGCGACCAGACCGGCGGCCACGACGAGGACGAGCGCCAGCAGCAGCAGCGGGACGGCGGGGGCCCCCACGGCGTCGGCCCTCAGCCCTCGGAGCCGGAGCCGGGCAGCGCGCGGTGCCCCACCGTGGGCGTCGGGTCGCCGGGACGGCCGATGCGGGCCAGGAACCCCAGCACCAGCCGGCGCTGCAGGGTGAACATCTCCCGCTCCTCCTCCGGCTCGGCGTGGTCGTAGCCCAGCAGGTGCAGGATGCCGTGGGTCACCAGCAGCAGGACCTCGTCGGCGGTTGCGTGCCCGGAGGCCGCGGCCTGCGCGGCGGCGACCTCCGGGCAGACCACGACGTCGCCCAGCAGGCCCGGCTCGGAGGTCTGCCCCTCGCGGCCGGGGCGCAGCTGGTCCATCGGGAAGGACATGACGTCGGTGGGGCCGGGCTCGTCCATCCACTGCTCGTGCAACCGGGACATGGCCTCGCCGTCCACCATGAGCACGGACAGGTCGGCCAGGGGGTGCACCCGCATCTCGTCCAGCACGTGCCGGGCGAGCGCGGCCACCTCCACGGTGTCCACACCGCGGCCGGCCGCGAAGCTGCTCTCGTCGACGACGTCGATGCTCACGCGGACCTCACCGGCGCCCGCGCTGCTGCGGCTGCTGCGCACGGGCCGGCCGGGCGTCCTCCCAGCGGCCGTACGCGTCGACGATCTCCGAGACCAGCCGGTGGCGCACGACGTCGGTGCTGGTCAGCCGGGAGAAGTGCACGTCCTCGATGCCCTCGAGGATGTCCTGCACCACGCGCAGGCCGGACTCGGTGCCGCTGGGCAGGTCGACCTGCGTCACGTCGCCGGTGACGACGACCTTCGAGCCGAACCCGAGGCGGGTGAGGAACATCTTCATCTGCTCGGGCGAGGTGTTCTGCGCCTCGTCGAGGATGATGAAGGCGTCGTTCAGGGTGCGCCCGCGCATGTACGCCAGCGGGGCCACCTCGATCGTGCCCGCCGCCATGAGCCGGGGGATGGAGTCCGGGTCGAGCATGTCGTGCAGCGCGTCGTACAGCGGGCGCAGGTACGGGTCGATCTTGTCCGTCAGCGTGCCCGGCAGGAAGCCGAGGCGCTCACCGGCCTCGACGGCCGGGCGGGTGAGCACGATCCGGTTGACCTGCTTGGCCTGCAGCGCCTGCACGGCCTTGGCCATCGCCAGGTACGTCTTGCCGGTGCCGGCCGGGCCGATGCCGAAGACGACGGTGTGGTCGTCGATGGCGTCGACGTAGTGCTTCTGGTTGACCGTCTTGGGGCGGATCGTGCGCCCGCGGCTGGACAGGATGTTCAGCGTCAGCACGTCGGCCGGGCGCTCGCTGCCGGTGCCGGCGGCCTGGGCGCGCAGCATCGCCACGGAGCGCTCCACGGCGTCCGGGGACAGCGGCTGGCCGGCGGCGAGCACGGCGAGCATCTGGTCGACGAGGCGCTCGACGAGGGCGACCTCGCCGGCGGACCCGGTGACGGTGATCTCGTTGCCGCGCACGTGGACGTCGGCGCGGGTGAAGGCCCGCTCCAGCACGCGCAGGAGCTCGTCGCGCGGGCCCAGGAGCGAGACCATAGAGACGTCGGCGGGCACGACGACGACGTGGCGGGCGGTCGCCGCCGGTTCGACGCCGGGCACGCCCTCGGCGGGGGTGGTGGGGTCGTTGCTGGCCATGGTCGGCCCGGTGGGCCGTTCGCCTCCGTTGTGGGGAGCTGCTGTCGCCCCGATCCTACCGAGCGGGCCCGACACCGCCCGTCCGCGCGCTGCGCCAGACTCCCCGGGGTGAGCAGCGCCCCTCCCCCCGCCGGACCCGTGCGGGCGCGCACCGCGGTGCTGGGCGGCGCGGAAGTGCCCTGGGACGCGCCGGTCGCCGCGGCCGACGACGCCGGCCCGGCCCGCGGGGACGGCGTCTTCGAGACCGTCCTGGTGCTCGGCGGGCCGCCGGTGCGGGTGGTCCACCTGGACGCGCACCTGGACCGCCTCACCCGCTCGGCGCTCGCCCTGGACCTGCCGGAGCCCGAGCGCCGAGCGTGGGAGGAGCTGGCCGCCCGGCTCACCGGGGAGGTGCCCGCCGGTGCCGAGGCGGTGCTGCGCCTGACCCTGACGCGGGGCGTGCCCGGCCGCGGGCCGACCGGGCTGGCGACGCTGCGCCCGGTGCCCGCCGGGGTGCTGCGCGCCCGCACCGAGGGGGTGCGGGTGGTGTCGCTGACGCGCGGCACCCCGGCGCGGGCGCACGCCGCGGCGCCGTGGCTGCTGGGCGGTGCGAAGGTCCTCTCGTACGCGCTGCACACCGCCGCGCTGCGCGAGGCCGCCCGGCGCGGCGCTGACGACGCGCTGCTGACCTCCGCGGAGGGCCTGGTCCTGGAGGGGGCCACGTCCAGCGTCGTGTGGGCGAGCGGGGGCCGGCTGCTCACCGCGCCCGTGGACGGCACCGGCGTGCTGCCCGGCACCACGCAGGCGGCGGTGTTCGCCGGCGCCGCGGCGGCCGGGGTGCCCACCGGCGCCGAGCTCGTGCCGCCGCGGCGGCTGCGGGCGGCGGACGCGGTGTGGCTGACCTCCAGCGTGCGGGGGGTGGTGGAGGTCACCCACCTGGACGGCGAGCCGGTGGCCCGGCGGCCGGAGCTGACGACCCGGCTGCGCGCCTGGGCGCTGGGCTGACGCGCGGCGCCGGGTCCCGGCGGGCCCGTGGCGGTGCGCGTCAGCAGTGGGCCTGGCCGTCGGCGTGGGCGTGGCCGTCGGCGTGGGCGTGGCCGTCGGCGTGGGCGTGGCCGTCGGCGTCGGCGTGGCCGTCGGCGTCGGCGTGGGCGTCGGCGTGGGCGTGGCCGTCGGCGTGGGCGTGGCCGTCGGCGTCGGCGTCGGCGTGGGCGTGGCCGTCGGCGTGGGCGTGGCCGTCGGCGTGGGCGTGGGCGTGGCCGTCGGCGTCGGCGTGGCCGTCGGCGTCGGCGTCGGCGTGGGCGTGGCCGTCGGCGTCGGCGTGGGCGTGGCCGTCGGCGTCGGCGTGGGCGTGGCCGTCGGCGTCGGCGTGGGCGTGGCCGTCGGCGTGGGCGTGACGGTCGGCGTGGGCGTGGCCGTGGCCGTCGGCGTCGGCGTCGGCGTGACGGTCGGCGTCACCGTCGCACTGGTCGGGGCGGCGGTCGGTGCGCTGGTCGAGGGGGTCGACGCCCGACGGGGCGTGGACGTGCGCGCCGGGTTCTGGCTCGAGGCGAGGGCACGCACCGCCGAACCGGTGGCGGTGGGCGAGCCGGTGGGGGTGGGGGTCCCCGTGGCCGCGGGCTCGGCCGCTGCCGGCGTCGGCAGGGCGGAGGGCTCGACGGGGGTGGGGGTGGCGCTCGCGGTCGCGCTCGGCCCTGGGGTGCGCGGCACGGGCGCGCTGGTCACGTCGGCCACGTCGGTGGTGTCCACGGGCTGCGCGACGGCGGCCACGTCCGCGGGAGCGGCGGCCAGCGCCGCCGCGGCCGTCACGCCCGCACCCACCCCGACCCCGGCGGAGAGCACGGCAGCCAGCACCTGCCCGCCGGCGGTCTGCGCGACCGTGGAGGCGGCCGACAGGGCCTGGGCGGGGGCGATCCCCACCCCGGGCAGGGCTGCCAGCAGGGTCGCCGGACCGGCGACCAGCCGCAGCCGGCCGATGCCGACGGAGAGGAACGCGCGGACGACGTCGGGGTCGAACTGGGCGCCGGCGCAGCGGGTGATCTCCGCCCGGGCCTGCTCGGCCGTCATCGGCTTCTTGTAGGCGCGGGCCGAGGTGATCACGTCGTAGGTGTCCGCGACGGCGATGACGCGCGCCGCGAGGGAGACGTCCTCGCCGGCCAGGCCCCGCGGGTACCCGCCGCCGTCCCACCGCTCGTGGTGCTGCTCCACGCCGTCGAGCCACGGGCCCAGCCACGTGCGCAACGGCTGGACCAGCCGGCCGCCGTGGCAGGGGTGCTCCTGCAGGGTGGCCCACTCCTCGTCCGTGGGCCGGCCGTTCTTGTTGATGATGTCGACGGGGACGTGGACCTTGCCGACGTCGTGCAGCAGGGCGGCCCAGCTGAGCCGGTCGACGTCCTCGGCGGGCAGCCCCAGTTCACGGCCGATCAGCGCGGCGTACGCCTGGACCCGCTCGCCGTGCGCCCGGGTGCGCGCGTCGTGCGCCGCCAGGGTGCTCACGAGCGCCAGCAGCCACTCGGCGGACCCCCGGTCGGCGTGCGTGGCGTCGTCCACGGCCTCCAGGGCCGAGGGGGACCAGGTGCGGCGGGCGACCTCGAAGCGGCTGGGGACGCGGTCGGGCAGGACCAGGCTCAGCCGGAGCAGCGCGGAGAGGGGGACCAGCCGGCGCAGCCAGGTGGAGAGGACGACCAGCGCACCGGAGGAGACCCCCACGACGAGCAGCAACCACACCGTCGCGGGCAGGCCGAGCCGCGCGGCGGGCAGCCAGTGCGCGGCGCCTGCGCCGATCCCCAGGGCGAGCAGCAACGGCCCGGTCGAGGCGGTCGCCCGCACGAGAGCGGCCAGGACGGGTCGAGGCCGCCAGGTGGTCGCGACCCCGTCCCCGTAGTTCTGCGTGGGTCCCATGGCCATTGACCCGGGGTCGGGACGCGGGCGGGGCGGGTTGAGCCGCCGACGGGGGGGGTTCACCCGCCTGCTGGGCGCGCACCCCCCGGACGGGGGACGTCCACCCCGGCGCCGCCCGGCGGCGGATCCAGCAGCGCCCGCAGCGACGCACCGGCCTTGAGGACCATCTCGGCGAACTCCTCCTCGGGGTCGGAGTCGAGCACCACGGCCCCGCCGGCGCCGGCGGTCCACTCCCCCCCGGCGCGCACGAGGGTGCGAATGACGACGGCGAGGTCCGCGGCGCCGGTGAGGGAGAGGTACCCCAGCGCTCCGGAGTACACGCCGCGGGCACGCCGCTCCAGCGCGTCGACGACCTCGCAGGTGCGCAGCTTGGGCGCCCCGGTCATCGACCCGGGCGGGAAGCACGAACGCACGGCGTCCAGCGCCCCCAGCCCGGTGCGCAGCCGGCCGCGGACGGTGGACACCAGCTGGTGGGCGGTGGCGTAGGTCTCCGTCGCCATCAGCGCGGGCACCGACACCGAGCCGACCTCGCACACCCGCCCCAGGTCGTTGCGCAGCAGGTCGACGATCATGAGGTTCTCGGCGCGGGTCTTGGGGTCGGTGGCCAGCGCGCGGCGCAGCGCCGCGTCCTGCACGGCGTCCGCGCCGCGCCGGGCAGTGCCCTTGATCGGTTTGGCCTCCACCCAGCCGTCGCGGTCGACCCGCAGGAACCGCTCGGGCGAGGCGCAGACGACCTCCACCCCGGGCAGGCGCAGCAGCGCCGCGTAGGGGGCGGGGTTGACGCGGCGCAGGCGGTGGTGGGCGCTCAGCGCGTCCACCGGGTCGGCCGAGCGGGCCTGCGCGGTCAGGCAGACCTCGTAGCTCTCCCCCGCCCGCAGCACCTCGCGGCACTCCTCGACGGCGGCGAGGTACTCCTCGCGGGTGCGGTCCAGCAGCGGCAGCACCTCCTCCTCCGGCAGCGGCGGCACGGGTGCCGGTTCCGGGCGCGGCGGGGCGCCGGGCAGCGCGGCGAGCGCTCGGGCGGTGCCCTCCAGCCACGCGCGCGCGTCCTGCTCGGCGGCCGCGACGTCGGGCGCGGCGGGGTCGGTGCGCACCAGCGCGACCAGGTGGGTGCGGTCGTCCTCGTGGTCGACGGCGACGAACCGGTCGGCGAACGACCAGGCCGCGTCGGGGGTCGCGGAGCGCCGGGTCGTCGGCGAACCGCAGTCGGCGCGCACCTCGTAACCGAGGTAGCCGACCCAGCCGCCGGCGAGGTCGAAGGGCAGCTCACCGGGGTCCTGCCCGTCCCCGCCGCCCTCCAGGCGCCGCCCGCCCAGGTGCTCGAACACCGAGCCGGGCAACCGCCGCTCACCGTCGCGGTCGCGCAGCACCACCTCCCCCTCGGCCACGCGGTACGTCAGCAGGTCCGCCTCGGGCCCGGCGGAACCGCCGACGAAGGAGAAGCGGCCGGTGCCCGGGCCGGGGCGGGCGCTGTCCAACCAGAACGCGGGCGCGTCCGGCGCCGTGAGCGCCTCGAACGCCGCCCCGGGGTCGACAGCACGCTCCAGGACGCGCGTGCGCAGCCGGTACGTGCGCTCCGGCGCCGGGGCGACGGCCGGTGACGCGGCGCGCACCGCCGGACGGGCGCTGCGCAGGAAGTTCCCGACGACCGTGGCGCCGTGCTCGCTGCCGACGGACTCGGGGTGGAACTGCACGCCGGTGAACGGGCGGGTGGTGTGCCGCAACCCCATGACGACGCCGTCCTCGGCCCACGCGGTGGCCAGCAGCGGCGCGGGCAGCGGTTCGGTCACGCACAGGGAGTGGTAGCGCACCGCCGCGAAACCCTGCGGCACCCCGGTGAACACCCCGGCCCCGTCGTGGCGGACCCGGGTGACGTGACCGTGCCGCGGCTGCGGCGCGCGCACCACGGGCGCCCCCGCCGCCAGGGCGATCCCCTGGTGCCCCAGGCAGATCCCCAGCACGGGCACGCGCGCGCGGGCCAGCACCTCGGCGCTCAGGCCGAAGTCGCGGACCTCGCCCGGGTGCCCCGGACCCGGCGAGATGACGACCGCGTCGAAACCCGCCAGGTCCAGCTCGGCAGGTGCCACGGCGTCGTTGAGGACCACGACCGGCTCCGCGCCGGCGAGGCCGGCGAGCAGCTGGAACACGTTGTACGTGTACGAGTCGTGGTTGTCGACGAGCAGGACGCGCACTGCTCCCCCGGCGCCTGCGCCGCTGCCCGGGCCGCCGGCTCAGGCGCCGGCGCGCTCGGGCACGACGGTGCGGTCCACGGGTTCCAGCTGCGCCGGCTGCACGCTGTCGGAGGGGAAGTCGGCCAGGTCGCCGTGCTCAGCGCGGTCCCACTCGTCGAAGGTGAGCCCGCTCTGCAGGTACACCACCAGCAGCCGCGCCAGCGCCACCAGGCCGTCCAGGTGGGTGCGCTCGTGGCCGTGGCTGGACTCCAGGCCGAAACCCAGCAGCGCGGCCCGGGCCTCCATGCCGGCCTCCAGCGCCGGGGCGGCGTCGGAGCGGTAGTGCCGGTAGACGTCGCGCACCGCGGGGATGTCGTGGTCGCGGGCCAGGGCGTGCAGCCGGCGCGAGAGGTGGTAGTCGAACGGGCCGGTCATGTCGAGCATGCCGACGCTGACGTGGTCCTCGCGCGACGTCTGCCCGTCGGCGACGACCGCGTTGTCCACCGCCACCAGCTCGGCCAGCTCGGGAGCCAGTCCGTGGGTGGCGCCGAAACCGACCTCCTCGCCGATGGTGACGAGGAGCTGCGCGGTCACCGCCAGGGGGAGCTCGGCGTCGCGCAGCGCCTTCAGCGCGGCCAGGCAGGCCGCCAGGCCGGCCTTGTCGTCCAGGTGGCGCGACTTCACGTAGCCGTGGCGGGTGATCTGCGGGGCGGCGTCCAGGGCGACGAAGTCGCCGACCTGCACACCCAGGGCGTGCACGTCGGCGGCGCTGGCGACCGGTTCGTCGATGCGCACCTCGACGACCTGCCAGCCCACGCCCTGGGTGTCGATCTCGTCGCCGAAGGTGTGCCCGGAGCTCTTCAGCGGCAGCACGGTGCCCGTGTACACCTCGTCGAGGTCGTCCGTGAAGATCGTCACGTGGGCGCCCTCGGAGAACCGGGCGCTGTGGCTGCCGACGGGCACGACCTCCAGGCGGCCGTTGTCCTTCACGCGCTTGACCATCAGCCCGATGGTGTCGGCGTGGACCACGACGGCTCGGCGGACCACGTCGGTGCGCCCGCGCAGGGTGGCGCGCAGCATGCCCCGGCGCGTGAGGTCCACCGGCAGCCCGAGGGCCTCGATGTGCTGCCCCACGACCTGCATGACCGCGTCGGTGCGCCCGGAGGGGCTGGGCACGCGCAGCAGCTCCATGAGGGTGGACGTCAGGTAGTCCACGTCGACCGGTGCGTCGACGACGCCGGTGGCGGTGTCCTTGCCGGCGGTGTGGGTGCGGTGCTGGGGGCGGTCGGTGGGGCTCACGGGCCGATACTGCCGCCTGCCGGGGCCACGGTCCCAGCCGGGGCGTGTGCCGCGGGCGGAGCGCCCTGGCGGGGCGGGGCGCAGCGGGGCGGGTGGCGGGGGCGGGGGGCGCGGTTACGGTGGGGCGGGTGCAGCGCGACGACGCCCCCGGCCGCGACCTCGACGTGGTCGTCTTCGGCGCCACCGGTTTCGTCGGCCGGCTCGTCGCCGGCCACCTCGCCGAGCACGCCCCGCCGGGGACCCGTGTCGGGCTCGCCGGCCGCTCGGCGCAGCGCCTGGAGCGGGTGCGCGCCGGTCTGGGGAGCGCTGCCGAGCGCTGGCCCGTCCTGACGGCCGACGCCACCGACGAGGCGTCGCTGCGCGAGCTCGCCGGCACCGCGCGCGTCGTCGTCAGCACGGTGGGGCCGTACCTGCGCCACGGGCTGCCCCTGGTCGCCGCGTGCGCGGCTGCGGGCACCCACTACGCCGACCTGACGGGCGAGACGCTGTTCGCGCACCGCAGCGCCAGGCGGTTCCACGCCGCCCGCGACAGCGGCGCGCGGATCGTGCACTCCTGCGGCTTCGACTCGGTGCCCTCCGACCTGGCGGTGCTGCTGACGCACGAGCGCGCCACCGCCGACGGCGCAGGTCCCCTCACCGACGCCGTGCTGGAGGTGCGCTCGGCGCGCGGCGGGGTCAGCGGCGGCACGGTGGACTCCCTGCGGCTGCAGCTGGACACCGCCCGCGGGGACGACGCGGCCCGGCGGTTGCTGGCCGACCCGTACGCGCTGAGCCCCGACCGCGACGCCGAACCGGACCTGGGCCGTCAGCGCGACGTCTTCCGCCCGCACCGGCGCGCCGAGGACGGGGCGTGGGTGGCACCGTTCGTGATGGCCCCCTACAACACCCGCGTGGTGCGGCGCAGCAACGCGCTGCTCGGCCACGCGTACGGGCAGCGGCTGCGCTACCGGGAGGTCGTGGCGTTCACCGGGCGGGCGGCACCCGTGGGTGCGTTCGCGGTGACGGGCGCGCTGGGGGCGCTGGCCGGGGCGCTGGCGCTGCGACCGGCCCGTCCCCTGGTGGACCGGCTGCTGCCCGCCCCCGGCAGCGGCCCGTCCGAGCGGACCCGGCGCACCGGGCGGTTCCGCGTGGTGCTCGACGCGCGCACCGCCGGCGGGCGCCGCTACCTGACGACGGTGGCCGCGCAGGGCGACCCCGGGTACGCCGCCACCGCCGTCATGCTCGGCGAGAGCGCGCTGGCGCTCGCGCTCGACGGGGACCGGCTGCCGGACGCGGCCGGGGTCCTGACCCCCGCCACGGGTGTCGGCACGGTCCTCGCGAACCGGCTGCGCGATCGCGGTTTCACCCTCCGCACGGACGTCGCTCCCCGTCCCCCGGTGTGACCCCGCGTCGGGAACCAGGAGGGGTGGTGGCGGGTGCGGAGGCCGGCGTCCGGACCCGCCTCGCGCACCCGGCCGCAGCGGTGCACCCGGCAGCGGGCGGAGAGCCGGCCGCAGCACCCGCCACCGCCCCGCCGGGGAGGCAGGACGCGCGCTTCAGCGCTGCTCGGCGCGCCGCGTCTCCGGGAAGAGCAGGTCCAGGAACCGCTGCGCCGTGGGCCGCGGCTGGTGGTTGGCCAGGCCGGGGCGCTCGTTGGCCTCGATGACCACGTGCTCGGGCCCGGACACGTCCGGCACGAGCAGGTCCAGCCCGGTCACGGGGATGCCGAGGGCGCGGCTGGCGGCCACCGCGGCGTCCACGAGGTCGGGGTGCAGGTCGTCGGTGACGTCCTCGATGGTGCCGCCGGTGTGCAGGTTCGCGGTGCGGCGCACCTCCAGGCGCTCTCCGCGCGGCAGCACGTCGTCCATGCCGAAACCCGCCTCGCGCACCACCGCCTCGGTGGTGGCGTCCAGCGGGATCCTGGACTCACCGCCGGTGGCGGCCTCCCGGCGGCGGCTCTGCTTGACCACGAGGGTGCGCACGTCGTCGCTGCCGGTGCCGATGACGGCGGCGGGGCGGCGCACGGCGGCGGCGACGACCTCGTGGTCGATGACGACGATCCGCAGGTCCTGGCCGGTGACGAACTCCTCCACGAGGACGTCGGGGCAGTTCGCCGACGCCTCGGCGACGGCGCGGCGCAGCGTCTCGGCGTCGCGGACCCCGATGGTGATGCCCTTGCCCTGCTCGCCCCGGGCGGGTTTCACCACGACCGGGCCGGTCTCGGCGATGAGGCGCTCGGCGGCGGCCAGGCCCTCGCCGTCGGCCAGCGCCGGGGCGGCGAGCTCGACGCCGCGCGGCACCCGCACCCCGGTGGCCGCGAGCAGCCGGCGCGTGACGCGCTTGTCGTCGCAGCGGCTCATCGCCACCGCGCTGGTCAGCTCCGAGAGCGACTCGCGCGTCAGCAACGAACGGCCCCCGAACGTCAGGCGCATCTCCCCGCTGGGGGCGTCGGTCACCTCCACCCGCACCCCGCGGCGCAGCGCCTCGTCGGCGATGATGCGCGCGTAGGGGTTCAGCTCGCCGAGCTGCTCCGGCTGCGGGGAGAACAGCGGCCGGTTGATGGGGTTCTTGCGCTTGACGACGACCGGCGGGGCGGGGCGGAAACCCAGCCGGCGGTACAGCGCGATGGCCCCGTCGTTGTCGTGCAGGACGGACAGGTCCAGGATGGCGCGCCCGCGGGCGACGTAGCGCTCGGCGAGCACCCGCACCAGCGCCTCCCCCGTGCCGCGCGGCGCGCTCTGCGGGTCCGCGGCCAGGCACCACAGGCTGGCGCCCTCGTCGGGGTCGCCGAACGCCAGCACGTGGTCGACACCGGTGACGGTGCCGACGATCGCCCGCGTGCGGGTGTCCTCGGCGACGAGGTACGTGAACGTGCGGGTGCGGTGGTTCGCCCACATGACGTCCGGGTCGGAGGTCACCATGCCGTTCGCCGCGTACAGGCGGTTCACGTCCTCCAGCTCGGCGCGGTCGCGCACCATCCGCACGAACACGTCGGGGTTGCGGTCCCGCGGCGGGCGGTAGCGCGACAGCGGCAGGCGGAACGTGATGGACGGGTCCATGAACAGCTCGTGCGGCGCGAGCCCCACGAGCACCTGCGGTTCGGGCACGTACATGGCGATGTCGCGCTCGCCGGACTCCTCGGCGCGCAGGGCGGCGACGACGTCGCGCTGGTCGGCGAAGGTGTGGCCGAACACCAGCCGGCCCCACCCCATGTCGAGCACGACGTCGCTGGCCATGTCGCGCGTGAGGTGGCTCGGCGGCCGCTGCCAGTTGCGGCTGGAGATGGTGGGCGCGTCCTGGCCGCGGTGCCGCAGCCCGGCCACGTTCGCCCGGCGACGGGTTCCCACGGTGCTCATCGTCCTCCCCCGCGGTTCAGTCGATCCCGTGCTGCTGCAGCCACAGCTCCAGCAGGCCCAGCTGCCACAGCTTGTTGCCGCGCAACGGGGTGAGCTCGGCGTTGGGGTCGCGCACGAGCTCGGAGACGTACTCGGGGCGGAACAGCCCGCGGCGGCGGGCGGCCTCGCTGGTCAGGGCGTCCTTGACCAGGCCGAGGACCTTGCCCTGCAGGTGGGTGATCGCCGGCACGGGGAAGTAGCCCTTGGGCCGGTCGATGACCTCGCGCGGGATGACCTTGCGGCCCACGCGCTTGAGCACGCCCTTGCCGTCGTCGGACAGGTGCAGCTCCGGGGGGATCGCCGCGGCCAGCTCGACGAGCTCGTGGTCGAGGAACGGCACGCGGGCCTCCAGGCCCCAGGCCATCGTGGTGTTGTCGACGCGCTTGACGGGGTCGTCGACGAGCATGACCTCGGTGTCCAGGCGCAGCGCGGCGTCCACGGCGGTGTCGGCGCCGGGGGCCGTGAAGTGCCGGCGCACGAACTCGCGGGAGACGTCCGAGCCGGTCAGCCACTGCGGCTGCAGGACCTGCGCCATGCCGGCGTGGTCGCGGTCGAAGAACGCCTTCGCGTAGGCGTCGACGCCCTGCTCGGGGCTCAGGCCCGCCAGCGGCGGGTACCAGTGGTAGCCGCCGAACACCTCGTCGGCGCCCTGCCCGGACTGCACGACGCGGATGGACTGCGACACCTGCTGGGAGAGCAGGTCGAAGGCGACGACGTCGTGGCTGACCATCGGCTCGTGCATGGCGCCCACGGCGTGGCCCAGGGCCCCGACGAGCTCGTCGCCGGTGACGCGGATGCGGTGGTGGTTCGTCGCGTAGCGCTCGGCGATGACGTCGGAGTAGGCGAACTCGTCGCCCTCGCGCCCGCCGACGGACTCGAAGCCGATGGAGTACGTGGCCAGGTCGGTCTGGCCGGCCTCGGCCAGCAGGCCGGTGATGAGGCTGGAGTCCAGCCCGCCGGACAGCAGCACCCCCACGGGGACGTCGGCGACGGTGCGCCGGCGCACCGCGGCGCGCAGGGAGTCCAGGACGGCGTCCTCCCAGTCCTCGGCGGAGAAGCCGGCGAACTCCTCGCGGCGCACGTGCCGGGCGTTCCAGTAGCGGTGCTCCCGGCTGGTGCCGTCGGCCTCGATCACGCGCACGGTGGCGGGCGGCAGCTTGCGCACGCCCTTGAGGATCGTCAGCGGGGCCGGGACGACGGCGTGCCAGCTGAGGTAGTGGTGCAGCGCGACCGGGTCGATGGTGGTGTCCACGTCCCCGGCGGCCAGCAGGGCCGGCAGCGAGGACGCGAAGCGCAGCCGCCCGGGCGTCTCGGCCAGGTACAGCGGCTTGATGCCGAGGCGGTCGCGCATGAGCACCACGCGGCCGGAGTCCCGCTCGTGCAGGACGACGGCGAACATGCCCTTGAGGTGGTCCACCACGTCGGTGCCCCACCGGTGGTAGCCCTTGAGGATGACCTCGGTGTCGGAGGTGGAGCTGAACCGGTACCCGTGGCCGGCGAGCTCCTCGCGCAGCTCCCGGTAGTTGTAGATGCAGCCGTTGAAGACGGCGTGCAGGCCCAGGTCGGGGTCCACCATGGGTTGCGAGCCGCACACCGACAGGTCGATGACCGACAGCCGGCGGTGCCCGAAGGCCACCCGGCCCTGCGCCCAGTAGCCCTCACCGTCCGGCCCGCGGGGCGCCAGCGGCTGCGACATCCGCTGGACCGCCCCGATGTCCGCGGGCCGACCGTCGAACGTGACTTCACCGCACAAGCCGCACATGGGACCCCATCCAACCCCCTGATCAGCCGGGCGGCCAGGTGAAGGCCCGGCCGCCCAGGACGTGGCCGTGCACGTGGGGCACCGACTGGCCCACGTCCTCGCCGCTGTTGAAGACCAGGCGGAAGTGGCCGCCGCAGCGCTCGTCGGCGATGCGCTGGGCCACCTCGACGAGGCGCGCCAGCGTCGCCGGGGCCGCGGCGGCGAGCGCCGCGACGGTCTCGTGGCGCTCGCGGGGCACGACCAGGACGTGCACGGGCGCCTGGGGGTCGACGTCCTCGAAGGCGACCACGAGCTCGTCGGAGTGCACGATCGTCGCGGGCAGCTCCCCGGCGACGATCCTCAGGAAGAGGTCGGCGGGGGCGCTCCCGTTGCGGCTGGCGCTCATGGCGGCACGGTACCGGCGCCGCCGCGCGCCCGCCCGCCTCCCCCGTCCGGCGGATCCCCTCCGCTTGGATGTCAACCGTGACCGTGCGCTGCTCGTCGTACCTGTGTGGAGATGCTCAGAGCGCGGCGCGCCGTGGCTGACCGGCAGGTCGGCCGCGGGCTCGGCGTCGTGCGCGGCGGGCCCGGCGGGCACGACGCCGACCCGGACGACCCCCGCGGCTGGGACGCGGACACGGCCGTGAGCGTCCTGTACGCCGCGCACTGGCGCCGGCTGGTCGCCCTGGCGGCGGAGTTCACCGGGGAGACCTCCACCGCCGAGGAGGTGGTGCAGGAGGCGTTCGTGGCCCTGCACCGGCGCTGGCGGCGGCTGGACGACCGCGCCGCCGCCGTGGCGTACCTGCGCCGGGCGGTGGTCAACGGCGCGCGCGACGTGCTGCGCCACCGGGCCGTCGCCGACCGCAAGCGCCCGCTGCCGGACCCCGCGCCGGAGGGCCCGGAGGAGCGGGCGGTGCGCTCGGCCGAGCACCGCCTGGTGCTGGCCGCGCTGGACGCCCTGCCGGTGCGCCAGCGCGAGGTCCTCGTCCTGCGCTACTCCGCGGACCTGTCCGAGCAGGACATCGCCGAGACCCTGGGCATCAGCCGCGGGGCCGTCAAGACGCACGCCCACCGCGGGCTGGCGGCGCTGCGCGCCGGCCTGGGCCGCCAGGAGGAGACCCCGTGAGCCACCGCCACCCCGGCCCCGCGCCGGACCCCGACGACGACCCGGTCAGCGCCGGGCCGCTGCCCGACCCCGCCACCGACCCCGCGGCGCGCGCCCTGCGCGACGCCCTCGCCGCCCGCGCCGACACCGTGCACCCCGCCGACCGCCTCCAGGAGATCCGCATGAGCACCACCGCCCGCCGCCGCACCACCCGCGCCTGGACCGCCGTGGCGACCACCGCCGCGGTCCTCGTCGTCGGCGGCAGCGCCTTCGCGCTGACCCGCGAGGACGACGAGTCGGTGCGCACCGTCGCCTCCGCCCCCACCAGCGCGGCCGGGCGCAGCAGCGAGCCCGCCCCGGCGACCTCGGAGCCGAGCGGCGCGGGCAGCGCCACCGGCACCGCCACGGGCACCGCGCAGGAGCCGGCCGCCGAGGAGGCGTCGCCGACCGGGACCGAGACCGGGTCCGCCACCACCACCGGCGGGTCGCTGCCGGCCGGCTCGGCCACCGTGCCGGTGTACTGGCTGGGCGGGCAGCCGCAGCTGCTCTTCCGCGAGTACGTGCCCGCCGGGGACGCGGCGGACGACGCGACGAACGCGCTGCGGGCCGTGCTCGGCGGGCAGCCGAGCGACCCGGACTACTCGAGCCCGTGGGGCCCGGACGAGTCCGCGACCGTGACGGCCCGGGACGGGCGCCTGGTCGTCGACATCGCGGCCTCGGCCGCTTCCGGGGACGCCGAGGCGGGGGACGTGACGGCCGCGGTGCAGCAGCTCGTGTACACGGTGACCGCGGCGGCCGGCGAGGACGTGCCCGTCGAGATCCGCGTGGACGGCGAGGCGGAGCCGCTGGTGTTCGGCTACGCGGTGCCGGAGACGGTCTCGCGCGCGCCGCAGGCGGACGTGCAGGCCCCGGCGTGGATCACGTCCGTCGACACCGGCACCCCCGGCCAGGTCGTGGTGGAGGGCGTCGGCAGCGCGTTCGAGGGCACGCTGCTCTACACGGTCACCGACGCCTCCGGCGCCGAGGTGACCCGCGGGCCCGCGCAGGCCGGCGCGAACGGGACGTTCGCGGAGTTCTCCGTGACGATCCCGCTGCCGGCGGGCGAGTACACCGTGCTGGTGGAGCGCCCCGACGAGTCCGGCGGCGCGGCCGGCGCGCAGCCCGCCGGCGACACCAAGAGCTTCACCGTGCGCTGAGGCTCTCCCCGATCCGGTGCGGTGAGGGCCCTCGGGGGGGCCTCACCGCACCGCCGTGCCCGCCCCCGGGTGCCGTCGCGGGGAGCGGACCGGGCGCCGGCGCCCCCGGCGGCAGGACCCGCACCGCCAGGGTCAGGGCCGCGGCGGTGACGGGGACCACCGCGAGCGCGCCGAGGGCGGCGCAGACGACCGCGCGGCGCGCGGTGAGGTCGCCGCCTCGGACGGTCCCGGCCAGCACCGTCGCGGACGCCGCGAGCAGCGCGGGTGCGGTGCCGCTCCCGGCGTTGTACCGCCGCGTCAGCGCCGCGCGCCCCAGGTGGGCGGCGGCATTGCCGCCCAGGGCCCCGGTGAGCGCCGCGACGGCGGCCTGGCGACCCGTGGCGGACGGGCCGCCGCGGCGGGCGGCGGCCAGGACGGCCCCGGAAGCGGCGGTGAGCGCACCGGCGGCCAGGGCGAAGCGGTCCGGCCGGTGGGCGTCGGCCGGCAGGCCGAGGCGCTGGAGCACTCGCGGGTCGACGGGCGGGGCGGCGCGGGCCAGCGCGACCTCCTCGGCGTTGTGGAGGGTGAACACCGCCAGCAGCGCCCGGTGCACGTCCGGTCCGGTCACCGGGGGCTCGTCGGGCGCCCGGCGCCCTCGGGCACCCGGTACCGGGTGAACCCCAGGCTGAGCGCCCACAGCAGCAGGCCGGCGAGCCAGGCCCCGAAGACGGCGAAGAACCACCACGGCAGCCGGCCGGTGCCCGTCAGCGCCACCTGCACGATCGCGCCCTCCACGGCGGTCAGCAGCAGCATCGTCGCCGTCCCGACGGCCCACAGGTCGCCGAGGGTGCGCCGGCGCAGCTCGGCCTCGTGCTCCGGCGCCCTCCAGTACCAGGCGTTCGGCACGTTGATCATGCCCACCGGCAGGCGCCGCACCCCGGCGGCCAGAGCCGCGAACAGCGCCGCGAGGGCTGCGCCGACCAGCGCGGAGACCGCGACCGCCCCGGCGCGGCTGCTCCAGTCGTCGGCCCGGCCGTCGCCACCGAAGTGGGTGGGCACCCGCTCGGGCAGCACCAGGGCCGCCACGACGACGGCCGCGGCGTAGAGGACCACCGACCCGGCGAACAGCTTCGCGCGCACGCCCCCACCCTGCCGCAGGGGCGTGCGCCGGGCGTCAGCGACCGCCGAAGCGCTCGCGCAGCTTGGAGAACACGCCGTGGTGGGCCGGGGACAGCTTCCCGGCGGGGCGCACCTCGCCGCGCACCTCGGCCAGGCGGCGCAGCAGCTCCTCCTGCTCCTCGTCGAGGTCGCGCGGGGTGGCGACCTCCAGGGTGACGAGCAGGTCCCCGCGGCCGGCCGAGCGCAGGTGCTCGACGCCCTTCTGCTTCAGGGTGACGACCTCGCCGCCCTGCGCGCCGGGACGGACGTCGACCTCCTCGGTGCCGTCGAGGGTCTCCAGCGGGATGGAGGCCCCCAGCGCGGCGGCCGTCATGGGGACCTCCAGCGTGCACAGCAGGTCGTCGCCGCGGCGGGTGAAGACCGGGTGCGGGCGCTCGTGGATCTCCACGTAGAGGTCGCCGGGCGGGCCGCCGGCGGTGCCGACCTCGCCCTGGGCGGCGAGCTGGATGCGGGTGCCGGTGTCCACGCCGGCGGGGATGCGGATGTTCAGCGGCCGGCGGGCGCGCACCCGCCCCTCCCCGGAGCACTCCAGGCACGGGGAGGGCAGGACGGTGCCGAAGCCGTGGCACGTCGGGCACGGCTGGCTCGTCATGACCTGGCCCAGCAGGGAGCGCACCACGCGCTGCACCGAGCCCTGCCCGTGGCAGATGTCGCAGGTGGCCGGCTGGGTGCCCGGCTGGCAGCAGGTGCCCTTGCAGGTGGGGCACAGCACGGCGGTGTCGACCTGGATCTGCCGCTCGCCGCCGAAGGCGGCCTCGGCGAGGTCGACGTCGACGCGGATCAGGGCGTCCTGGCCGCGCTGGGTCCGGCTGACCGGGCCGCGCCCGCCGCCGGTGCCGCCCTGGCCGAAGAAGGCGTCCATGATGTCGGAGAAGCCGAAGCCCTGACCGAAGCCGCCGCCGGGCCCGCCGGGCCCGCCGGGCCCGCCGCCGCGGTCGTACTGCGCGCGCTTGTCGGGGTTGGACAGCGTCTCGTAGGCCTGGGAGACCTCCTTGAACTTGTCCCCGGCGTCCGGGTCGGAGGTGACGTCGGGGTGGAGCTTGCGCGCCAGCTTGCGGTAGGCGCGCTTGATGTCCTCCGCCGAGGCGTCCCTGCTGACGCCCAGGACGTCGTAGTAGTCGCTCACGAGGTGCTCAGGTCTCCCGTTCGGTGGTTCGTCCGGTCGGTCACTGGGACAGGATGCGCGAGACGTAGCGGGAGACCGCCCGCACCGCCGCCATCGTGGTCGGGTAGTCCATGCGGGTGGGCCCCAGCACGCCCAGGCGCGCCAGCACCTCCCCCTCGCCGTAGCCGCTGGTGACCACGGACGTCTCCGGCAGGCCGAGGTGGAGGTTCTCCGCCCCGATGCGCACGGTGAGGGCGCCGCTGTCGCCGCCGCCCTCCTCGGCCATCTCCTGCACCAGCCGCAGGAGCACGACGTGCTCCTCCAGCGCCTCCAGCACGCTGCCGAGAGAGGCGGCCAGGTCGTGGGCGCCGGAGCGCACCAGGTTGGCGGTGCCGGCGATGACGACGCGCTCCTCCAGCCCGGCGCTCAGGCAGTCGCCCAGCGCGGCGACGACCTCGGCGGTCACCGCCATCTGACCGGGCGGGCTGGTCTGCACGACGGCGGTGAGCTCCTCGCGCGCCTGCTTGAGCCGCTTGCCGGCCACGGCCGCGTTGACGCGGTCGCGCAGCACCGCCAGGGCCTCGGGCAGCGACTCCACGTCGGTGGCCGAGCGCACGTCGACGACGCGCTGCTCGACGCGGCCGGTGTCGGTGATGAGCACCAGCAGCGCGCTGCGCCCCCCGACCGGCACCACCTCCACGTGCCGCACCGCCGCGCGCGAGAGCGAGGGGTACTGCACGACGGCGGCCTGGCGGGTGATCTGCGCCAGCAGCCGCACGGTGCGGTCCACGACGTCGTCGAGGTCCACGGCGCCGTCGAGGAAGGCCTGGATGGCGCGGCGCTCGGCCGGTGACATGGGCTTGAGGTTGGCGAGGCGGTCCACGAACAGGCGGTAGCCCTTGTCGGTGGGGATGCGCCCGGCGCTGGTGTGCGGCTGGGCGATGTACCCCTCCTCCTCCAGCACCGCCATGTCGTTGCGGATCGTGGCCGGGGACACGCCGAGGCGGTGGCGCTCCACCAGCGCCTTGGACCCCACGGGCTCGTGGGTCGAGACGTAGTCCTCCACGATGGCGCGCAGCACCGCGAGCCTGCGGTCGTCGCTCACACCCACCTCCGTCCCCGCCGTTCCTGGCACTCGTCCTGGCGCTCGTCCTGGCACTCGCCGAACCCGAGTGCCAAGTCTACGCCGAGCGCGCCTCCACCGCGCCGCGCGCACCGCTCGTTAGCGTGCCGCGGGTGAGCCCCAGGCACCCGTCCAGCGACCGCTACGGCAGCGACGTGCTGTCCGCGAACCCGCACCCGCAGCGGCCGGTGCACCGCGAGGAACCCGCCGTGCGCGGCCTCGTCGTGGAGGACGTGGAGACCGGCTGGGTCGGTGCCGTGGTGCGCGTGGAGAAGAGCGGCGGCGTGCACGTCGTGGTCCTGGAGGACGCGAGGGGCCGTACCCGCACGTTCCCGCTGGGCCCGGGCTTCTGGGTGGACGGGCAGCCGGTGCGGCTGGTCGCTCCGAGGGGCCCGGCCGCCCCCGCGGCACCCACCCGCACCGCCAGCGGCTCGGTGGCCGTGGCCGGCGCCCCGGCCCGCACCGCCCGCGCTTCGCGCATCCTCGTGGAGGGCCGTCACGACGCCGAGCTGGTGGAGAAGGTGTGGGGCGACGACCTGCGGGTGGAGGGCGTCGTGGTGGAGCTGCTGGAGGGCGTGGACGACCTCGACGCCGCGGTGCGCTCCTTCGCCCCCGGCCCCGGCCGGCGCATCGGCGTGCTCGTGGACCACCTCGTGCCCGGCAGCAAGGAGTCGCGCATCGTCGCCGCGGTCGCGAAGAGCCCGCACGTGCTCGTCGTCGGCCACCCGTTCGTCGACGTCTGGCAGGCCGTGCGCCCGCAGCGCCTGGGCTGGCGGCAGTGGCCGACCATCCCGCGCGGCACCTCCTGGAAGCACGGGGTCCTCGCCGAGCTGGGCTGGCCGCACGCCACGCAGGCCGACGTCGCGCACGGCTGGAAGCGGATCCTGGGCACGGTGCGCACCTACGCCGACCTGGAGCCGGCGCTGCTGGGCCGGGTGGAGGAGCTGGTGGACTTCGTCACCGCGGACGCGGCGGACCGCTGAGGCGCGGGCCTCCTCCCCTCGTCGCACGCGGGTCCACCCCCCGGGTGGACGACACCGCCCCGCCGTCCGCGGGAGGATCGACGCGAACCCGAGACCCACCCACTCACCGACCCGCGGAGGACCCCGTGAGCGACCCGCACCAGCCGTCCCGGCCGGACTTCACCAAGGAGCCGCACGGCTCCCCCGCCGACGGGCAGCAGCAGCCCGGCTGGACGCCCGGCTGGCGCCCGGACTGGCGGCCCGAGCAGGAGGCGCCCCGGCAGCAGCACCCGTACCCGCCGCCGGCGCCCTCCCCGCAGCGCCCGCCGGTGTCGGTGCAGGACGAGCGCACCTGGAGCGTGCTGGCCCACGTGGGCACCCTGCTCGTCTGGATCAGCCTGCCGGTGATCGCGCCCCTGGTGGTCTTCCTCGTCTTCAAGGACCGCAGCCGCTTCGTGCGCGAGCACTCCGCCGAGGCGCTCAACGCGAGCATCTCGCTGCTGATCTACGTGGTCGCCCTCAGCGTGGTCGCCACGGTGCTGACCGTCGTGACGCTGGGGCTGGCCGCTCCCCTGTTCGCGGTCCCCGCGCTCCTGGTGGTCGCGGCGAGCGTCTGCGCGGTCCTGGCGGCGGTCGCGGCGAACTCCGGCCGCCCGTACCGCTACCCGCTGACCCTGCGCCTGGTGCGCTGAGGCCTCACCCCGCCAGCGCCCGCACCGCCGCGACCCGGTCGGCGAGCGCGGGCGCCTGCGGCACGAGGGCGCAGGTGGTGACACCGGCGCGCGCGTAGTCGTCCAGGCGCGCGCGCAGGCTCGCCACCGGCCCCACCAGGCAGGTCGCCTCCAGGAAACCCGCCGGCACCGCGGCGGCCGCCTCGCGGTGCCGGCCGGCGAGGAAGTGCTCCTGCACCTCGTCGACGGCGTCGGAGAACCCCAGGCGGCGGGCCAGCGACGCGTAGAAGTTCTGCGAGCGCGAGCCCATCCCGCCCAGGTAGAGGGCGACGTGCCGGCGCACCGGGGCCTCGGCCCTGCGCCGATCCTCGCCGGTGGCGTCGGTGACCAGCAGCGGCACGGAGGCGCACACGTCGAACTCCCCCGCCGGCGGCTGCCCGGCGCGGCGCGCCCGGCCGGCGGCCAGGTGCGCGAACTGGTCCGCGCACGACTCGGGCGCCAGGAAGACCGGCAGCCACCCGTCGGCGACCTCCCCGGCCAGCTCCACGTTGCGCGGGCCGACGGCGGCCAGGTAGACGGGCAGGTCCGGGCGGGGTGCGGGCAGCATCAGGCGCAGCGGCACCCCCGGCCCGTCCGGCAGCGGCAGGTGGACGTGCTCGCCGGCGAAGCGCACCGGCCGGCGCGCCAGGACCTCGCGCACGACCGCGACGTGCTCGCGGGTGCGTGCCAGCGGCGCGGCGAACCGCTGCCCGTACCAGCCCTCGGAGACCTGCGGGCCGGAGACGCCCAGGCCGAGGCGGAAC
Organism: Kineococcus arenarius subsp. arenarius; assembly: GCF_050871845.1. Lineage (NCBI taxonomy): Bacteria > Bacillati > Actinomycetota > Actinomycetes > Kineosporiales > Kineosporiaceae > Kineococcus > Kineococcus arenarius. Next base: position 3,341 of record NZ_JBJLSE010000025.1, on the reverse strand, counting down.
CTGCCGCCGGAGAGCGCGTCGAGGGTGGCGGCGGCCATCGCGGTGGCGGCGGGGGCGCGGGCGGGGACCTGCAGCACCGCTGAACCCAGGGCGATGCGCGAGGTCTGCGCCGCCAGCCAGCCCAGGACGCTGACGGCGTCGGAGCCGTACGCCTCGGCGACCCACGCGCTGTCGCAACCGGCGTCCTCCGCCGCGCGCACCAGCGCCAGGGCGTCCGCGGCCGCCGCCGCCGCGTCACCGCCGGTCAGGTAACCGAGGTTCACTGCCAGGCGCACGCCGCGAACCTAACCCACCGGCGCCGGACGCGCCGTTCCTCGTGGGGCGGTCGCCGCGCAGCGGCTGGCCGCGCACCCCGGGCACGCCGGGGTGGCTGGTGCGCGGGCGCCCGCCCCGGCGGGGGCCTCAGCCCCGCAGGAGCCCGAGCTCGCGCAGCCCTGAGGCGACGAGGCCGGCGACGGCCCGGGCCCCGGACGCGGACAGGTGCGTGTCGTCGCGCTCACCGTCGGGGAACCCGGGCCAGCGGCCGGGTTCGAGCCACAGGAACGACGCCTTGCTGCCCTCGGCCCCCTGCTCCTGCCACAGGGCCCGGCTGGCCGCGGTGAGGTCCACCAGCGCGATCCCGTCGGCGGCGGCGAGCGCCCGCACGGCCGAGGGGTAGCCCCCGTGGGTGGAGCGGGCTCGGCCCCGCTCGTCGAAGCACCGGCGTTCCACCGGGGTCAGCAGCACCGGGGTGGCGCCCCGGGCGCGGGCCCCCACGGCGAGCCTGCGCAGGTTCGCCGGGTAGGCGCGGTGCACGTCGGCGAAACGCTCCCCCTCCTTGGGGTCGTTGTGCCCGAACTGCACCAGCAGCAGGTCCCCGGGGAGCGTCCGGGCCAGGGCGTCGTCGAGCGCGCCGGACTCGATGAAGCTGCGGCTGCTCGCTCCCGAGATCGCCAGGTCCAGCACCTCGGTGCCGGTCAGCTCGTGCAGGACCTGGCCCCACCCGGTGCGCGGGGCGCGCTCGGGCGGGTACGGCGAGGCGGTGGAGTCGGAGACGACGACGATCCGCCCGGTCGGGGCCGGGAGCCCGTCCCACCCGGCCAGCCACTCGCCGGGAGTCGCGGCGGCTGCCGCAGGGATCCCCGGCCGGCCGGGCGCGGCACCGGGCCCGGTGCTGCCGCGCTCGCCGAAGCGGGCCTCGTGCCGGCTGAGACCGCCCGTGTCGTCCCAGGCGTCGGTGGCGACGTGCTCGCCGAGGTGGCAGTCGACGAACCACGCCTGACCCACCGCGTCGGGTTCGCCGCCGGGGTGCCAGGGCCGGCCCAGCCGCACGCTGCCCGGTTCCACGCCCGGCCCGGTCAGCCGCACGCCGTGGAACAGGAACCCGCGGGGGTTCTCCCGGGCGGTGCTGGGGGCGCTGACCCGGCCGGGTCCGGTGCTGCGGACCTCCCCGCCCTCGACGACGGCGGTGGCCCGGCCGTGCACGAAGTCCACGTCGCCGGTGATCAGGCAGTCGCGCAGGTGGACGTGCCGCACGTCGGCCCACCCCGGGGCGTCCAGCAGCAGGGTGCCCTGCCGGCCGAGGATCCGGCAGCGCTCCACACGGACCCGGTCGCCCAGGGTGCGCAGCGCGATCGCCTGCGACTCCGGCAGGCCCGGGTCCGCGAACCGGTCGAAGGTGTTCTCCACCGTGAGGTCGAGCAGGGTGACGTCGTCGGCGGCGATCGTCAGCGTCGCGCAGTCCTGCCCGTGCGGCAGGCCGGTGCGGTCCCGGTCGCCCTGGCGCAGGTCGAAGGAGACGACCACGTCCTCGGCCCGGCCGGTGGCCGAGCGGATCGTCAGCGGCGCGCGGCGCGGCTCGATGCGCAGGTGCTCCACGTACCGGCCGGGCTGCACGACGACCTCGGTGGCGTCCGGGTCGGCGAGCGCCGTGGCGAGGTCCGGGAGGAGGTCGACGTCGTCGCCGACGGTGAGGGTGCGGGGCACGGCCTCAGCCTAGTAACCGGTTTCCCGCCGATCCAGCCCGTTCGGCACCCCGCCCGCGGCGCTCAGGGCGCGTCGACCAGGTCCCGCTCCCGCGCGTCGCGGGGACGGGCTCCGGTCGACGACCGGACGAGCACGCAGGCCGCCGCCACCCAGAGCGCGGCGGCGATCCACGGCGAGAGCGCGCCGAGGGAGTCGGCAGCGGCGCCCAGCGGGGTGGGCAGCCCGACGCGGTCGAGCAGCCAGCCGACGGCCGCCAGGGCGGTGAGCAGCGCGGCGGCGACCCGCAGCGGGCCGTACACGGCCGTGCGGGCGAGCACGACCAGCGGGGGCAGCACCAGCAGCACGATCGCGAGCTGCACGGCCTCGATGCCGAGGTTGAAGCCGAGCAGGCTCAGCGCGAGCTGCCCACCGGTCAGGTTCAGCGCGGAGAGCGTCGTGGAGAACGCCATGCCGTGCACGAGGCCGAAAGCACCCGCGACGACGGGTTCGCGGCCGGGGAACAGCGGTCGCACGGCGTGGACCGCGGCGATGAGGATGCTCACGGCGATGAGCGCCTCGACGGGCTGCTGCGGCACCGGCAGCCCGATCGCGCCCAGGGCCAGGGTCAGGGAGTGCCCGATCGTGAAGGCGATGGTGGTGGCCGTGATCCGGCGCACGGCCCGGCCGGCCGGTGCGACCTCCCGCCAGCGGCGGCGCCCGGCGACCGGGACCGCGAGCAGGGGCGCGGGCAGCAGCAGGGTCAGCAGGAACAACTGGTGGTCGGTGCCCTCGGCGATGTGCGAGGTCCCCAGCGCGAACATCCCCGCGAACCCCCGCCAGGCGCTGCCGTCCTCCAGGTCCACGAGCAGGGGCGGCACCGTGCCGCTGACGGTGTCGAGGGTGATGGCGCCCAGGCTGCGGGCCGTCTCGACCTCGCCGGCCGCCCAGTCGCTGCGCAGGACGACGAAGACGTCGGCCGTGACCACCTGGTGCAGGACCGCGTCGTACTCGAGCGTGAACGTGCGCAGGTCCTCCGCGCTCGGCGGGGTGAGCGTCGCCGTGGCGGTGACGGCGTCGAACGCACCGGTCCCCCACTGCTCGACCTCGGCGGCGCCGACGTCGCCGACCTCGACGGTCCACTCCCCGCCGCCGGAGGAGACGCCGAGGTGGTCCTCGACGTAGGCGGCGATGTCCTCCGCCGTGGCGGCGGGGACCGTCCCGCCGTCGGGGACGTCGATGCCGGACGCGGTGACCAGGTCGGCCGTCGGCAGGATGCTCCTATGGTTCGTCAAGCGGCTGCAGCGAGGGGGTCGGTGGCTGCAGACGGCTGCAGAAGGGCGAAGACCTCACGGGCGATGTAGCGCTTGAGGCAGCGGATGATCTCTGACTTGCTCAAA
>NZ_JBJLSE010000024.1:0-44497 GCF_050871845.1 Kineococcus arenarius subsp. arenarius | reverse complement strand
ACCCGGGGCGGTTCCACGGTCCCCGGTCGGGCAGGAGAGCTAGCCGATGGGGGCTTCCTCGGGACACCCGGGACCGCTGAGGTAGGTCACGCCCTGGAGTTCGCCGTCGAGCCGGTGGGGAGGGGGTGGGGGATCAGGACTCCGGCTGCTGGGGCTCCGGCTGCTGCGGCGACGACTCCGGCTGCTGCGCCCACCAGACCAGCAGCTCCTCGCGGGCCGCGTCCTCGCCCAGCGGACCGCGCTCCATGCGCAGGCCCAGCAGGTGCTGGTACGCCCGGCCGACCGTGCGCGAGGGCCCGATCCCCAGCACCTCCATGATCGCCGTGCCGTCCAGGTCGGGGCGGATGGAGTCCAGCTCCTCCTGCTCGCGCAGCCGCGCGATGCGCGCCTCCAGGTCGTCGTACGCGGCGGCCAGCCGGTTCGCCTTGCGCTGGTTGCGGGTCGTGCAGTCGCTGCGGGTCAGCTTGTGCAGGCGCGGCAGCAGCGGGCCGGCGTCGGTGACGTACCGGCGCACCGCCGAGTCCGTCCACTCCCCGTCGCCGTAGCCGTGGAAGCGCAGGTGCAGCTCCGTCAGCCGCGCCGCCGCCTTCACCGTGTCGTTGTCGAAGCGCAGCGCCTTCAGCCGCTTGGCCACCATCTTCGCGCCCACCACCTCGTGGTGGTGGAAGCTCACGCCGCCGCCCTCCTCGAACCTCCGCGTCCGCGGCTTGCCGACGTCGTGCAGCAGCGCCGACAGGCGCAGCAGCAGGTCCGGGCCCGGCACGTCCCCGTCCGGGCCGTCCTCGCGGTCGATCGCCTGCTGCAGCACCGTCAGCGAGTGCTCGTACACGTCCTTGTGGCGGTGGTGCTCGTCGATCTCCAGGCGCAGCGCCGGCAGCTCCGGCAGCACGTGGTCGGCCAGGCCCGTGTCCACCAGCAGCCGCAGCCCCGCCACCGGGTCCACCGCCAGCAGCAGCTTCTCCAGCTCCGTGCGCACCCGCTCCGCCGACACGATGGTGATCCGCCCGGCCATCGCCGTCATCGCCGCCAGCACGTCCGGCGCCACCCGCAGGCGCAGCTGCGCCGCGAACCGCGCCGCCCGCATCATCCGCAGCGGGTCGTCGGAGAAGGACTGCTCGGCCGTCACCGGGGTGCGCAGCACGCCCGCCGCCAGGTCCGTCAGCCCGTCGTGCGGGTCCGCGAAGTCCAGCGACGGCAGCCGCAGCGCCATCGCGTTCACCGTGAAGTCGCGCCGCGACAGGTCGCCCACGAGGTCGTCGCCGTAGGAGACCTCCGGCTTGCGCGAGTCCGGGTCGTAGCTCTCCGAGCGGTACGTCGTCACCTCCACCACGACGTCCACCCCGCCGGAGCGCTTGCGCGCGCCGATCGTGCCGAACTCGCGGCCCACCTCCCAGAACGCGTCGCCCCAGCGCTTGAGGATCGCGACCGTGTCGTCGGGGCGCGCGTCCGTGGTGAAGTCCAGGTCCGCCGAGCGCCGGCCCAGGAAGGCGTCGCGCACCGGACCGCCCACCAGGGACAGCTCGTGGCCGGCCTGCTCGAAGCGCCGGCCCAGGTCCACCAGCACCGGCATCACCGGCTCCAGCGCCCGCACCGCGCGCCCGCGCGCCTCGTCCAGAGCGCGCTCCAGCGCCTCGTCCGGTCCGTCGTGTCCCTCGGGGTGCAGCACGGGGTCCAAGGGTGCCAGAGGTGGACCACCTCCCTGGCTACAGTGAGCCGATGGTCAGACCTGCCCGGGAGCCGCGCCGCCGGCTGCCCACCGTGCAGGAGACCTCCTCCGGCGGGCTCGTCGTCGACGTCAGCACCGGCGAGCCGCGCGCCGCGGTCATCTGCCGCCTCAACCGGGCCGGGCGCCTGGAGTGGTGCCTGCCCAAGGGCCACCCCGAGGGCACCGAGACCCTCGAGGAGACCGCGGTGCGCGAGATCGAGGAGGAGACCGGCATCCGCGGCGTCGTCGTGGAGGCCCTCGGCAGCATCGACTACTGGTTCTCCGCCGACGGGCGGCGCATCCACAAGGTCGTGCACCTGTTCCTGCTCAAGGCCGTCAGCGGGCACCTCACCGTCGAGAACGACCCCGACGCCGAGGCCGTCGACGTGGCCTGGGTGCCGTTCCGCGAGCTCGACGCGCGCCTGGCCTTCCCCAACGAGCGCCGGGCAGTGGAGGCGGCGCTGCTGCGGCTCGGCGAGCTGGCGTGACCCCCACCACCGTGACCACCGCGACCGCCACCGCCCGCCCGCGCCGGCGCGACGTGCTCGCCGGGCTGGCCGGTGCCGCGGCGCTCGCCGGGGCCGCCCCGGCGCGCGCGGCCGAGACCACGCCCACCGCGACCGCGACCGCCGCGGACGACGCCCTGCCGCTGCGGGTCACCGTGCTGGACGTGACCCCCACCACGTACGCCGCCGACGACCCCGCCCGCTCCCTCGTCACGGTGCGCGCCGGCGTCGTCAACGACGGCGAGCAGGCGCTGGAGGGGCTGCGGGCGCACCTGGTCGCGCAGCGCTCCCCCGTCGTGGCGCGCTACTCCCTAGACCGCTGGGAGAGCGCCGACGCCGATGCCTCCCTGGGCCGCACCACCGTCGCCTCCGACCCCGTCGACGTCGCCGCCGGGCCGCTGGCCCCCGGCGGCCGGGCGGAGGTCGTCCTGATCCTGCAGGCCGCGGAGCTGGGCACCGGGCAGGGCGCGCACCCGGCCGCCGTGGAGGTGCTGGACGCCTCCGGCGAGCGCGTCGGGCTGGTGCGCACCTTCCTGGTCTCCAGCGTGCCCGAGGGGGTCCGCACGACCCTGCTGACGCTGCTGCTGCCCCTGGTGGCGGGGCGCACCCGTGAGGCCGCCGGGCTGGCCGCGGAGGTCGACGGGCGGCTGGGGCGGTTGCTGGACGCCTCCAGCGACTCCCGCACCTCCTGGGCGGTGGACCCCGCCGTCCTCGCCACCGTCCTGCCCGCCGTCGCCGCGGCCGGCGAGGAGGGCGCCGGGCAGCCCGACGACCCCGCCACCGACCCGTCCGCGGAGGCCGCCGGGTCGGCGGCAGCGACCCTGCCCGCAGGCACCGACGACCCCGCCGCGGTGGTCGCGACCCTGACCGCCTGGCGCGAGCGGCTCGCCGCCGCCGCGCAGGGACGCTGCCTGGTCGCCCTGCCGCACGGCGACCCGGACCTGGCCTCGCTGAGCGCCGCACCCGAGGGCGCCGGGTTGCTGACGGCCGCGCAGGCCGCCGGCGCCGACGTGGCCGCGGCCCTGAGCGGTGCGGCCACCGTCCTGACGGACGTGGCGTGGCCCGCCGACGAGACCGCCGACGCCGAGGCGCTGTCCCTGGCCGCACGGGCGGGCGCCACCGCCGTCGTCCTGGACGACGAGACCCTCACCACCGGCGACGACCTCACCTACACCCCCACCGGGCGCGCGGTGGTCGACACCGGCAGCGGGACCGGTGACGGCGCCCTGGCCGTGCTCGTCGCCGACAGCGCCCTGTCCGCGCTGCTGGTGCGCACCGCCGGCGCGGCCGTCGAGGAGTCCGGGGACGGGGCCGCGGAGGAGGGGGCCACCGGGGAGCAGAGCCCCGCGGCCCTCGTGCAGCGGGTCCTGGCCGAGATCGCCACGATCACGCTGCAGCGGCCCAGCGACCCGCGCAGCCTCCTCGTCGCGGCCCCCCGCACCCTGGACCCGCGCCCGGCCGCCGTGCAGCGCCTCGTCACCGCGGTGGAGACCTCCGGGTGGGCGTCGTGGCAGCCGCTGACGGACCTGCTGGCCACCCCCGTGCCGGACGTGGAGCGCAGCGAGGTGCCCGTGCCGGCGACGACGTCGCGGCGGGCGGTCCTGCCGGTGGTGCACGTCGCCGCCGTGGACGCCGCCGTGGCCACGCTCGCGGAGCTGAGCAGCGCCCTGGAGGGCGCGGCCACCGCCGCCGGGGCCGTGCAGCGCTCGGCGCTGATGCTGCTGGCGGCCTCCTGGCGGGGGCACCTGACGGACGTGCGCGCCGGCCGCCGGGAGCTGGAGGAGGACGTCGCCGCGCTCCTGAGCGCGGTGCACGTGCTGCCCGGCAGCGTGCTCAACCTCGCCGCCACCCGCACCGAGCTGCCCGTCACCGTGGTCAACGAGCTGTCGGCACCGGTGCGGGTGGAGCTGGTGCTGCGCCCGCGCAGCCCCCGCGTGCAGCTGACGCAGGTGCCCGTGCAGACGGTGCCGGCGCACGGTCAACTCCGGGTGGGCGTGCCGGTGCGGGCGCTGGCCAACGGCAGCGTCGTGGTGGAGGCCCGGCTGCGCACCCCCGACGGGTTGCAGCTGGGCGAGGCCGTGGAGCTGGACGTGAACGTGCGCGCCGACCTGGAGGGCTGGCTGACCGGTCTCGTCGGGGGCGGCGCGGCGGCGCTGCTGGCCACCGGCCTGGTGCGGGCGGTGCGCCGCGGGCGGCGCCGGGTGGACGCCGCCCCGCACGCCGACGTGGACGACGGCACGGACCACGGTGCGGACGGCGGCGGCACCGCCGGGCAGCGGGACGGGCAGCGCCCCTCAGCGCCGACCGGGCAGGGGTAGCCGGCGCAGCAGCGGGGCGGCCAGGTCGCTCAGCTCGCGCACCCGCATCACCCGGCACAGCGCGACGAACAGGCCCAGCAGCACCAGCCCGCCCACCACGACGACCGCGAGGGCCACGGCGCGCGAGTCGCCCAGCCGCGCGATCAGCACGGCCACCCCGTACGCGGCGCCGCCGGAGAGCGCGCCGACGACCAGCGCCCGCACGAGGGTGCGCAGCACGCGGTGGCCGTCGAGGCCGCCGCCGTCCAGGGAGCGCAGCCGGCGGCGCAGCAGCACCAGGCCCAGCACCACGCCCACCACGTTGGACAGGCTCATCGCCAGGGCGATGCCCAGCACCGTCCACCGCGGCGGCAGCAGCAGCCAGCAGGCGAGGTCCCCGGCGGCCATGACGGCCGCGACGACGGCGGAGACGGTGAACGGGGTGCGGGCGTCCTCGTAGGCGTAGAACACGCGCTGCACCAGGTACGTCACGCTGAACGGCACCAGCCCCAGGGCCATCGCGGCGGCCACTCGGCCCACGAAGAAGCCGTCGCCGCCGAACAGGGCGATGCCGATCCACGGCCCCAGCGCGACGAGCGCGGCGGTGGCGAGCACCCCGGCGACCAGCACGGTGCGCGCCCCGGAGGAGAAGTCGCGCCGCACCGCGGCGGTGTCGCCGCCCGCGGCGGCGGAGCTGATCCGGGTGAACAGCGCCGTCACCAGCGAGACCGCCACCAGCGAGTGCGGCAGCATGAACAGCAGGTAGGCCGGCGTGTAGGTGGCGTTGGTGGCGCCCTCCAGGTCGTTCACCGTCAGGTACTCGCCGGCGTCCGTCGCGATCTGCGTGGTGAACACGAACACCAGCTGGCCGACCACGACGCCCGCGAACGTCCACCCGGCGACGCGGCCGGCGGTGCCCAGGCCGGAACCGCGCACGCCCCAGCGCGGCCGGTACCGGAACCCGGAGCGGTGCAGCGGCCACAGCAGGACCAGCGCCTGCGCCACGATGCCCAGGGTGGCGCCGCCGGCGAGCACGGCGATCGAGGTGGCGTCGAAGTCCCCGGCGGACCACTCCTTCGCTCCCGGGGCGACGAGCGCGAAGACCAGCAGCGAGGCGATCGCGACGACGTTGTTGACGACCGGCGCCCACATGTACGGCCCGAAGCTGCCCTTGGCGTTGAGCACCTGCCCCAGCACCGTGAACAGGCCGTAGAAGAAGACCTGCGGCAGGCACCAGAACGCCATGAGCGTGGCCAGCGCCGTCCACTCCGCCTGCCAGGACGGCGCGTACCCGCGCACGACCAGCGGCGCGGCCAGCGTCAGCAGCACGGTGGCGCCCGCCATGACGGCCAGGGCGAGCGTGATGAGCCGGTTGACGTAGTCCTCACCGCCGTCGGGGCGCTTCAGGGCCCGCACGATCTGCGGCACGAGGACCGCGTTGAGCACCCCGCCGGCCAGCAGCATGTAGAAGATGTTGGGCGCCTTGTTGGCGACGTCGAACGTCTGCGCGCCGACCTGCGTGCTGACGCCCAGGACCGCGCCCTGCACCGCGGTGCGCACGAACCCCAGCAACCGCGACACCAGCGTCCCGGACGCCATGAGGGCGCTGGAACGGGCCAGCGACTCCGTCGGCGTGTCGGGTGCCGGGGGCTCGGAGGGGGCGGCGGGCGCCGGGCGGCGTGTCGTGCTCACGCCCCGATGGTCGCCGATGCGCGGGCGGAGCGGGCACGCACCACCCGTCCGGGCGGTCCAGCCCGCCGGCCGCGGGGCCGATGGACCGGGTGTGCGAGGTGCGTGGGGTGGGGACGGGCGGCTGCGTCGGGGTGCCGCGGTGCTGCTGGGTGCGGCGCTGCTGCTGCCGTGCGCCCCGCTGACCGCGGCCGCCGAACCGTCCGCCCCCTCTCCCACCGCGACCGCGACCGCCGCCGCCACCGCCACGAGCAGCGCGGTGCTGCGCGAACAGGCCGCCCGGCTGCGCGAGCGGGTGGCCGCGCTGCGGCTGGAGGCGTCCGTGGCCACCGAGGAGTACGGCACCGCCGTGGAGGAGGGGCGCGCGGCCGTCCACGACGAGGTGGCCGCCCAGAGCGCCCTCGACCGCGCCACGGGAACCCGCAGCAGCACCGCCGCGGACGCCGTCCGGCGGGTGCGGTCGCTGTACATCGACGGCGCCGCCGGGCAGCTGTCCCTCGCCCAGCGGGTCTCCGGCGCGCTCGCCACCGGCTCCCTCGACGGCCTGCACGCCGCGGCCGCCGCCGACCGCGCCGCGCGCGCCGCCCGCACCGCCGACGTCGCCGCCGTCGCCGAGGCCGCCGACCGCCTGGAGCAGGTGCGCGCCGCCAGGACCACCGCGCGCTCCGCCGCCGCCGCGGCCCGCGACCGCGTGCAGGCCGCGCTCGCCGAGCAGGAGCGCCTGCTCGCCGGCGCCGACGCGGCCGTCGTCAGCGCCGTGGCCGCCGAGGAGGAGCGGGCGCGCGCCGAGGCGCTGGCCGCCGCGGCGGCCACCGCCGCCCGCGCCGGGGTCGCCGACGCCGCGACCGCGAGCAGCACGACGGGCGCCGCGACGGGCACGAGCACCCGGGTGGCCGACGCCGTCACCACCGGGGCCGCCGCGGCGACCACCGGCGACGCGGCGCAGGACGCCGTCGCCGCCGCCCGCACCCGACTGGGCCTGCCCTACGCGTGGGGCGCCACCGGCCCCGGCAGCTTCGACTGCTCCGGCCTGACGCAGTGGGCCTACCGGCAGACCGGCACCGCGATCCCCCGCACCTCGCGCCAGCAGTACGCCGCGCTGCCGAAGGTGCCGCTGGACGCGCTGCTGCCCGGCGACCTCGTCTTCTACGCCAGCGGCAGCTCCCCCTCGAGCATCCACCACGTCGCGCTGTACCTGGGGGGCGGCAGGGTGCTGCACGCCCCGCACAGCGGCGACGTCGTGCGCGAGGCCGGCGTCGCCATGCCGGGCCTGTACGGCGCGGTCCGCCCGGTGGCGGGCTGAGCCGCCCTAGCATGGGGCCCGGCCCGCGCTCGCGGGCCCGCTGGCGCACGCGCGGTGCGCCCGGGACCCGGGGGGAACACTGGACGGCGTCGGCCGCAGCAGCATCGCGGACCGGTACGTGCTGCACCGCGAGCTGCCCGCCACCTCCCCCAGCACCGACCACCTCGGCTGGGACACCACGCTGGACCGGTGGGTGCGGGTGCGCACCCTGGACGCCGGCGACCCGCGCGCCGCGGAGTTCCTCGACGCCGGCCGGCGCGCCGCCACCCTGACCGACCCGCACGTGCCGCGCGTCCTGGACGCCGGCACCGACCTGCACGAGGCGGCCTCGGGGGAACGGCGGGCCCTGGCGTTCGTCGTGGAGGAGGCCGTCGAGGGCTGGACGATGGGCGACCTGCTGCGCGAGGGCACGCTGAGCCCGGCCGCGGTGCGCGGGCTCGTGGGGGAGGCCGCGTCCACGCTGGACGCCGCCGCCCGCCGCGGCCTGCACCACACCCGCCTGACGCCGGAGTCCGTGGTCCTGGGCCCGGACGCGGTGGTGCGGGTGCTCGGCGTGGGCGTGGAGGCCGCGCTGGAGGAGGATCCGCCGGCGGTGTCCCCCAGCCGCGCGGCGGCGCTGGCCAACCGCGCCGACGCCGTCGGCCTGGTCGCGCTCGTGCACGCCGGCCTGACCGGGACCTGGCCGGTGCTCGAGGAGCTGCCCGCGGCGCCCGGGCTGCCGCCGGCGCCCGCCGTCGACGGCGTCCCGGTGCCGCCGAAGGAGCTGCGGCCGGACGCCCCCAACGACCTGGACACCCTGTGCGCGGTGACGTTCGGCCCGCACCAGGACGGCCCGCGCGAGCCGGCGGAGCTGGCCCTGCAGCTCGCGCCGTGGTCGCTGGACGACCTGGGCGACGCGCTGCGCCGGATGCGCGGGGAGCTGGCCGCGGCGGAGTTCCGCGGTCGGCTGCTCAACCGCGACGAGGTGGTCCCCGACGAGGAGCCGCCGGTGCCGTTCACCCGGCCGCGCTCCACGGCGCGCCCGCAGCGGGAGGACTCCCGCCTGGTGATCGCGCTGGTGGCCGGGGTGGTGCTGGCCGGTCTCGTCCTGGCGCTGTGGCAGCTGCGCGGGCTGAGCCCGGACGACGACGGTCCCGCGTCGCCCGCGGTGGCCACCTCCACGGCCGCCTCCCCCCCGGCCGCGACGAGCGCCCCCGCCCCCGCTCCCGCCCCGCCGCCGGCGGCGCCGGCACCGCTGCCGGTGGCGGCGGTCACCGCGGTGGACCCCCTCGGCGACGGCGAGGAGGGCACCGCCCCCGAACGGGTCACCGACGGCGACCCCGCCACGGCCTGGGACAGCGAGCGCTACGACACCGCCGACTTCGGCGGCCTGAAGGACGGCGTGGGGCTGCTGCTGGACCTGGGCGCCGAGGTGGACGTGACGTCCGTGCAGCTCACCGCCGGCGGCGAGGGCGGCACCGTGGAACTGCGCACCACCCCGGGCGGCGAGGACCCCCTGGCGGGTTCCGCGGTCGTGGCGCAGGCCCCCGCCGGCGGGGCGCAGACCCTCGCCCCGCCCGAGCCGGTGCGCGCCGGGCAGCTGCTGCTGTGGTTCACGCAGGCCCCCACCACCGACGGGGAGTTCCGCGTCTCCGTCGGCGACGTGCAGGTGCTGGGGACGCCCGCGGCGTCGTGAGCGAGGCACCCCGCGACCCGCGCACGGACGCCGAGCTGATCGCCGCCCACGTCGCCGGCGACCCCGACGCGTTCGGGGAGGTCGTGCGCCGCCACCGCGACCGGCTGTGGGCGGTGGCGCTGCGCACCACGGGCGACCGCGAGGAGGCCGCCGACGCCGTGCAGGACGCCCTGGTGTCCGCGCTGCGGGGCGCCGGCCGCTTCCGCGGCGACTCCGCGGTCACCACGTGGCTGCACCGCATCGTCGTCAACGCCTGCCTGGACCGCGCCCGCCGCCGCGCCGCCCGCCCCGCCCGGCCGCTGGAGGAGGAGACCGGCCCGGACGGCGGTTCCACCCGCACCGGCGCGGCCCTCGCCGTGTCCGCCGACGGCACCGGCGCCGTGGAGGCCCGCCTGGACGTGACGCGGGCCCTGGCGCTGCTGCCGGAGGCGCAGCGCACGGCGCTGGTGCTGGTCGACATGTACGACGTGCCGGTGGCCGAGGCCGCGCAGGTCCTCGACGTCGCCGTCGGCACGGTGAAGTCGCGCTGCTCCCGGGGGCGCACCGCGCTGGCGGCGCTGCTGCGCGGCGCGGCGCCGGGCGGGAACCCGTGAGGGCCGCCGCGCGTCACAGCGGGGGCCCGGTGGACGGGCCGGTGGGGGAACGCGCGGGAGGTGCGGGGTGACGGGGTCCGGGGACCCGGTGGGCGGCGAGCCGCTGCCGCCGGAGGAGGCGCGCGTGCGCGAGCTGCTGCGCGCCGCGGCGGACACCGCAGGTCCGATGCCCGCCGACGTGGTCGCCCGCGTCGACGCCGCGCTGGCCCGCGCCCGCGAGGACCAGGACGCGCACGAGCCGGGCGCCCGGGTCGCCTCGCTGGCCGGGCACCGCCGCTCGCGCGGGCTGCGCTGGCGCCGCGCCCTCGCGGCGGGCGCCGCCGCCGGTGTGGTCGCCGTCGGGGTCGGCGTGACGGCCCAGCTCGACGCCGGCAGCGGCGAGAGCTCCAGCACGTCCGCGGGCGGCGCCGCCGACACGGGCAGCGCCGCGGCCGCGGGGGACACCGGCACGGGAGCCACCGCCGCCGGAGCGGCCGTGCCCGTGCTGCGCAGCAGCACCGACTACGCCGCCGACGCGGCCGTGGCCGCCGCCGGGACGTCCCTGCTCGCGGCACCGGCCGACGGCGGCTCCGCGGCCGGCCGGCCGGCTCCCGACGCGCTGCCCGGCATCGACGCCGAGCGCGACCTGAAGTCCTCGGCGGTGCCGCTGACCGGCACCCCGGACGAGGCGCAGCGCCCCGCCGCCGAGCAGGCCCTGGCGTGCGCGCGGGCCACCGGTGTGGACGCCGCCTCGGTCGCCGCCGTGCAGATCGCCGCCTGGCGCTCCGAACCCGCCGCCCTCGTCGTGGAGCGGCCCGCGCAGGGCCGGGCCGGGCAGGTCGTCGTGGTCGCCCTCGACTGCGTGCCCGGCGAGGAGCCCCTGAACCGCGTGGAGCTGCCCGCCCCGGGCACGCCCTGAGCGCTGCGGGGAGGGGGGCGCGCAGGGGAACAGCACCGCCCTACGATCGGTTGAGGCCAGCACGCGACCGGCGTCCCGGTCGCGCCCCGGATCGAAGGAAGCAGGTTCCCCCGTGAGCCCCTCGGTGGACGTCGTCCGCAACGTCATCGTCATCGGTTCCGGTCCTGCCGGGTACACCGCGGCCCTCTACGCGGCGCGCGCCGAGCTGGCGCCCCTGGTGTTCGAGGGCTCCGTCACCGCCGGCGGTGCGCTGATGAACACCACCGAGGTCGACAACTTCCCCGGCTTCCCCGAGGGGATCATGGGGCCGGACCTCATGGACAACATGCGCGCCCAGGCGGAGCGCTTCGGCGCGGAGCTGGTCACCGACGACGTGGTGGACGTGCGCCTGTCCGGCGAGGTCAAGGAGGTCGTCACCGGCAGCGGGCAGACGTTCCGCACCCACGCCGTGATCCTCGCCCTGGGGTCCGCGTACCGGGAGCTCGGCCTGCCCGACGAGAAGCGCCTGTCCGGCCGGGGCGTGAGCTGGTGCGCCACCTGCGACGGCTTCTTCTTCCGCGACCAGGACATCGCGGTCGTCGGTGGCGGTGACTCCGCCGTGGAGGAGGCCACGTTCCTGACGCGCTTCGCGCGCAGCGTGACGATCGTGCACCGCCGCGACGAGCTGCGCGCCTCGAAGATCATGGTCCGCCGCGCCCAGGAGGACCCCAAGATCCGCTTCGCGTGGAACTCCGAGGTCGCCGCGATCCACGGCGAGGACAAGGTCAGCGGCCTGACGCTTCGCGACACCGTCACCGGTGCCGAGCGCGACCTGCCGGTCACCGGCCTGTTCATCGCCATCGGCCACGAGCCGCGCACCGCGCTCGTCAAGGGTCAGGTGGACCTCGACGAGAACGGCTTCGTGCTCGTGGAGGGCCGCAGCACGAAGACGAACGTGCCGGGCGTGTTCGCCGCCGGCGACGTCGTGGACCACACCTACATGCAGGCCATCACCGCCGCCGGCATGGGCTGCTCCGCGGCCCTGGACGCCGAGCGGTACCTCGCGGCCCGCGGCGACGTCGAGCAGCACGTCGACCCGCCCCGCGAGGAGACCGAGGTGCCGATCGCGGCGTCCGCCGGCACCGTCGAGCGCCCGCAGCCGCGCGCGCGCTGACCCCCACCCCTGCGAGAACGAGGAGGCTCCCCGTGAGCGCCACCACCGCCGTCACCGACGACACCTTCGAGGCCGAGGTCCTGAACTCCGACAAGCCCGTGCTGGTGGACTTCTGGGCGCCGTGGTGCGGCCCGTGCCGCCGGGTCGCGCCCGTCCTGGAGGAGATCGCCGCCGAGCACGGCGACAAGATCACCATCGTGAAGCTCAACACCGACGAGAACCCCCGCACCGCTGCGAAGTACGGCGTGACGTCCATCCCCCTGATGAACGTCTACTCCGGCGGCGAGGTCGTCAAGAGCATCCTCGGTGCGCGGCCGAAGCCGGACATCCTGGCCGAGCTGTCCGACGTCATCGGCTGAGCAGGACGTCCCCGGAGCCCCGGCACCGCCTCCGCGGTGCCGGGGCTCGTTCGCGCTCACCGCGTCCCGCGGTGCTCGCGCCGGGCCGGGAGCCCTCAGGCGGACAGCGGCTGCCGGGGCTGCTCCACCTCCGCCCGGGGTGCACGGCGCGGCCGGGGCAGCCGCAGCACGGGGGGTGCGGGGTGCACGGCCGGAGCGCCGACCGCACGTGCGCGGCCGCGCAGGCGCGCGCACCGCAGTCCGACCCACGCCGCCAGGTGGACCGCACCCGCCAGGCCCAGCCCCGTGAGCGCGACGACCAGCACCGCGACGAGGCACAGGGCCACGGCACCGGCCGCCACGGCGGCGATCGTCAGCGAGGCGGCCAGGACCACGCCGGCCGCCGGCACGTCGAACACGAGAACCTCCTCGAGAACGTCACCGGTGGGACGCACCTCCACGACGCACCGGTGCGTGAGCGGGCCCGGGGGACCGGTCGCCGGCGCGCGGCGCGGGACGCCGCGGAGGGTGCTCGAGGCGGAGCGTAGGCCGTTCCCGCGCGAGCGCCACCCGGGCCCGCGCGGCGGGGCGGCGGGGCCCGACGGAGGCCCTCAGCCGTGCGCGATGCCGCTGAGCACCGGCACCCGCACGCTGCCCAGCAGCCGCTCCAGCGCCGCCTCGACGTCCTCGCGCCAGCTGATGGCGTTCTTCAGCTCCAGCCGCAGCCGCGGGTAGCGGTGGTGCGGCCGGACCACGGTGAAGCCCACCGACTCCAGCAGGTGCACGGGCAGCACGCACGGCTCGGACGTGTCGTGCGCGCAGCGCTCGTCGCCGTCGCCGCCCGGCACGAGGTGGGTGCCGCCGAACGCCTCCACGGCCTTGACGCCGCGCTGGGTGAGGTCCTTGGCCGCGCCCTGCAGCAGCATCCGCGCCAGGCCCTGCCCGCGGAAGGCCGGGTCGATCCAGCCCGTCGTCAGCAGCACCGCGTCCCCGCTCACCGGGGACGTCGCGAAACCCGTCTGCCGGGGCACGTACGACGGGGGCGCGTACATCACGAACCCCACCGCCTGCTCGTCGACGTGCACGAGACGACCGCACGGGCCCCACTGCAGCAGCACCGAGGAGATCCACGCCTCCTTCTCGAAGTCCGGGTAGCCGGCCTCCTCGGCGCGCTGGGCGGCCACGGCGTCCAGCTCCCAGAACACGCACCGGCGCGCCGCCTTCGGCAGGTCGGCGACCGTGTCGAGCGTCAACGGCGCCATGCGGCGACCCACCGGGGCGACCCCCTCTGTTCTCCCTGCGCGTCCTGGGCATCCTAGGTGGCGGCTCCACCCGGCGCGACGAGCGCGCCGGCCGCACCGGGTGGGCCGAGCGGTGGGGGTCGGGGAGGCACCGCTCCCCGACCCCCACGGGCGTCAGGACGCCCGGGGAGCGTCCAGCAGTCGCAGGATGCGGTCCAGGTCCTCCAGGCCCGCGAAATCGACCGTGAGGCGCCCCCGCGTGCGTCCCACGCTGATGCGGACGCGGGTGTCCAGCCGGTCGGCGAGCTGGGCGGCGCGCGCCTCGATCTCCGGGCGCGGCTCGGCCGGGTTGCGCCGGCGCGGCGCGGCGTCGGCGTCGCCCACGGCGATGATCTCCTCCACCGCCCGCACGGACAGCCCCTCCGCGACGATGCGCTGGGCGAGGCGCTCCATGGCCCCGCCGTCCTCCAGGGCGAGCAGCGCCCGGGCGTGCCCCGCGCTGAGCACACCGGCGGCGACGCGGCGCTGCACCAGCGGGGGCAGCTTCATCAGGCGCAGCGTGTTGCTGATCTGGGGACGGGAGCGGCCGATGCGGGAAGCCAGTTCCTCGTGGGTGCAGCCGAAGTCCTCCAGCAGCTGCTGGTACGCCGCGGCCTCCTCCAGCGGGTTCAGCTGGCTGCGGTGCAGGTTCTCCAGCAGGGCGTCGCGCAGCAGGTCGTCGTCGGCGGTGTCGCGGACGATCGCCGGGATCGCGTTCAACCCGGCTTCGGTGGCTGCACGCCAGCGCCGCTCGCCCATGACGAGCTCGAAGCGCGGCGAGCCGTCGCCCGCGGCGTCGATCGGACGCACGACGACCGGCTGGAGGACGCCGATCTCGCTGATGGAGTGCACCAGCTCGGCCAGCTCGTCCTCGTCGAAGACGGTGCGGGGCTGACGCGGGTTCGGCGTGATGGCACCGATCGGCACCTCGGCGAAGCGGGCCCCCGGCACGGGGAGCAGGCCGTCCACGGAACCCTCCGTGGACTCGTCCGCTGGCTCGGTCGCCGACTGGACCGTGGTGGTGCTGGGTGCTGAGTCCGCCGGGTCGTCCGCGGGCGGGTCCACCGGCGCCGCGGAGGGGTCCTGGTCGGGCCCGACCACCTCGTTCGGCTGCGGGGTGTCGCCGGACCCGGTCCCCTCGTCGCCGAACGGTGCCCCGGCGGCGTCCGCTGCCGCCTCCTCCTCGACGGGGGCGACCGCGGTGGCTGCGCGCGCCTCCTCGACAGGGGTCTCGACGGGTGCCTCGACGGGCACGACCGGCTCAGCGGCCTCCTCGGCCGGGCGGGGCAGTCGCGCCGTCGTCTGGTCGAAGAAGAGGTCCACCGGCCGCGCGCCGGGGCGCATCACGGGTGGCGGTGCCGCTGCCCCGCCCCGGGCCGCTGACGGTGCGGTCGCACCGTTGGGGATGAGCGCGCCCAGACCACGTCCGAGCCCACGCCGCTTCTCGCTCACGCTCCACCCTCCTTCGACGCGACACCGCGCCGGCTCCCTGTTCCGTCCGTCCACCGCGACCACGGGTCGCTCGCCGGCGGTGGCGCGACGGCGGCGACGCCCTGCTCCCCGTCCGACACCGCGTCCAGCGTCTCGCCCCGGTGGGCGATCTCCCTGGCGGCTTCCAGGTACGCCAGCGCCCCGGAGGACGACGGGTCGTACGTCATGACCGTCTGGCCGTGACTGGGTGCCTCCGAGATGCGCACCGAGCGCGGAACGAGGGCCCGCAGCACCTGACCGCCGAAGTGCTGACGCACCTCGTCCACCACCTGCGCCGCCAGGCGCGTGCGGCCGTCGTACATGGTGAGCAGGATCGTGGAGACCGTCAGGTCCGGGTTGAGGTGCTCCTGGATCAGCTCGATGTTCGCCAGCAGCTGGCTCAGGCCCTCGAGCGCGTAGTACTCGCACTGGATGGGGATGAGCACCTCGGGGGCGGCCACGAACGCGTTGATGGTGAGCAGACCCAGGCTGGGCGGGCAGTCGATGAGGACGTAGTCCACCCGCCCCTCGCCGCTGCGCTCGAGGGTCTTGAGGTACTTGGTCAACGCCCGCTGGAGCCGGGACTCCCGCGCCACCATGGACACAAGCTCGATCTCCGCGCCGGCCAGGTCGACGGTCGCAGGAGCGCACCACAGGTCCGGGGCCTCGTCGCAGCGCTGCACCACCTCGGCCAGCGCCTTGCCCTCCACGAGGACCTCGTAGACACCGGGCACCTCCGCGTGGTGCTCGATGCCCAGAGCCGTGGAGGCGTTGCCCTGCGGGTCCAGGTCGAGCACGAGGACCTTCAGGCCCGCGGCGGAGAGGGCCGACGCCAGGTTGACCGCGGTCGTCGTCTTGCCGACCCCACCCTTCTGGTTCGCGATGGTGAGGATCCGGGTCTCAGCCGGCCGTGGGAAGCGCTCCTGCACGAAGGGGCGCACCGTTTCACGTGGAACAGCGGGGACGGCGAAGCCCTCAGGCTCTCCGGGGGCGTCGACCGCTCCCGTTTCCCGTCCCTCGGTGCTCGTTTCACGTGAAACGGCCTCATCGACCGCGGGAGCCTCCACGGCGACGGAGGAGGGGGCTGGGGGGGCGGCGCCTTCCTCCCCCGCAGCGGTTCGGGGAGCGGGGGGCGTGGCCTCGGGGGCCGCGGCCGGCATCGACGGTGAAGCTGCGACGGCGAGGTCTGTGGTTTCACGTGGAACATGAGGGGCGTTCGCCTGCTCGGCGCGCCCCAGCCACCCGAGTCCTCGCGACGAGGCCGACCGCAGCGTCCCGAACCATCCCAAGTGCGTCACGCCTTCTTCCTTCCAGAGGTTCGTGACGTCCGCTGACGCCGATTGCCAGGGGTCTTGCCGGTCCCGGACTGCACTGGACGCCGACGCAGTGGACCGTTGCCCCGCGCGACTCGGACGACCGTGGTGCCCTCGTCCCCGGCCGGGCCGCAGTGCACGACCTCGGGTGCACTGTCGATGCCGAGTTCAGCCAGGACCGTGGATGCAGCGGCGACCTCTTCCGCCGCGCTGCGGCCCTTGATGGCCAGCAGGTACCCGCCCTGCCGGCACAGCGGGAGGGTCCAGCCGTAGAGGGTCGCCAGCGGTGCGACGGCTCGGGCCGTCACCACGTCGCCGGAGAACTCGCCGGTGACGTCCTCCGCTCGACCTCGGGCCACCGCGACCCGGTCCCCGAGGTCGACGCGGCTGATCGCCTCACGCAGGAAGGTGTAGCGGCGCTCAAGGGGCTCGATGAGTTGCACCCGGAGATCGGGGCGTGCCAGTGCGAGGGCGATGCCCGGCAGGCCCGCTCCCGAACCGACGTCCACGACGGTCCTGCCCTCCTCGATGAGGTCACCGAGGTAGGCGCAGTTGAGCAGGTGGCGATCCCACAGGCGAGGCACCTCGCGCGGGCCGATGAGGCCGCGCTCCACCCCCGCTGTGGCGAGGAAATCGTGGTAGGCGGTCACCGCGCTCAGCTGATCGCCGAACACGTCCGCAGCGGTCGGGGGAACGACGGAGGGCGGTAGCGTTTCACGTG
Source organism: Kineococcus arenarius subsp. arenarius (assembly GCF_050871845.1). Classification (NCBI taxonomy): domain Bacteria; kingdom Bacillati; phylum Actinomycetota; class Actinomycetes; order Kineosporiales; family Kineosporiaceae; genus Kineococcus; species Kineococcus arenarius. Next base: position 27,556 of record NZ_JBJLSE010000024.1, on the reverse strand, counting down.
AAACGCCACCGCCCTCGGGAACCTCGTCTAGCACCCGGCCACCCTATCCGCCGGGGAGCAGGAGCCGGGTCAGTCCGCGGACTCCTCAGCCGTGTCGGTGACCGTCTCGTCGGCAGCGTCTCCGGCCACGGGCAGGACGACGACCCGCCGCTGCGGCTCCTGACCCTCCGACTCGCTCGTCAGCCCCTGCGCGGAGACCGCGTCGTGGACGACCTTGCGCTCGAAGGCCGACATGGGCTCCAGCCGCTCCGCTTCGCCGTTGGCGCGGACCCGGGCGCAGACCTCCTCAGCCAGGGTGACCAGGGCGGTGCGCTTGTCCGCGCGGTACCCGGCGACGTCCAGCAGGAGCCGGGTGCGGTCACCGGTCTGCGCCTGCACCGCGAGGCGCGTCAGCTCCTGCAGCGCCTCCAGCACTTCGCCGTCAGCACCGACGAGGCGCTGGAGGGCAGGGGTGCCCGCCTCGTCAGCCACGATCGCCACCGAGGCCCGCCCGTTGTCGATGTCGATGTCGATGTCGCCGTCCAGGTCGGCGATGTCCAGCAGCTCCTCGAGGTAGTCGGCGGCGATGTCGCCCTCCTCCTCGAGCCGCTTGGCTGCGGTCCCGGGCCGCTGCGGTGCGGGGCGTCCAGCGGTGGTCGTCGCAGCGTCCTCGGCGTCCGTCTCCACCGCGCCGGTCGTGGCGTTCACCCGTGGTCCTCCTCGGTCGTTCGTGGTCGGTCGTGTCAGCGGTTGCCGGGGCGCTGCTTGCTGCGCGAGCCGCTGGGGCGCCGGTTCTCCCGGCTGCCGCCCCGCTTGGGCTGCTGGCGCTGGCGGCGAGCCTGCGCAGCCGTGGTGGTGGGGTGGTCGGCCGACGCGGCGGCGCCGGCGTCCGTGGCCGGCAGCACCTGGCCGCGCCGGGCGGCGCGGCGCGCACGGCGCTCCTGCAGCTGCTTCTCCGCCACGGACCCGGGGTTCGGCATGCGACGGATCACGAAGAACTGCTGCCCCATGGACCACACGTTCGTCGTCAGCCAGTACAAGAGGACACCGATCGGGAAGTTGACGCCGGAGACGGCGAAGATGACCGGCAGGATGTAGAGCATCATCTTCTGCTGCTGCGCGAACGGGTTGCCCTCCATCGACGCCGAGGAGGTGTTCTTCGCCATCAGCTGCTTCTGCGTGATGAACTGCGACAGCGACATCAGCACGATCATCACCGCGGTGAGGACGATGGTGCTGAGCTCACCCTCCTGGCCCCAGGACTGCAGGAAGATGTCGGACAGCTGCGAGCCGAAGATCGTCGCGTTGTCCGCCTGTTCGACGAGCTCGGCGTTCAGCGGGCCGACGGCCTCGCCCTTGCCGATGCCGTTGAGGGTGTGGAAGAGCGCGAAGAAGATCGGCGACTGCAGCAGGATCGGCAGGCAGCTCGCCATCGGGTTGGTGCCCGAGGTGCGGTACAGGGCCATCATCTCCTGCTGCATCGCCTGACGGCTGGCAGGATCGGTCTTGCCCTTGTACTTCTGCTGGATCTTGCGCATCTCCGGCTGGATGACCTGCATCCCGCGCATCGCCTTGATCTGCTTGACGAACAGCGGAATGAGCAGGACGCGGATGACGACGACCAGGCCCACGATGGACAGCGACCACGCCGCACCACCGGCCGGGTCGAGCCCGATCGCGGTGAGCAGGTCGTGGAAGCGCACCATGATCCAGGCGACGACCCACTGGATGGGGTACAAGAGGTCGTAGAAGAACTCGATCATGCTGCGGCTAGTCCTCTCGAGACGGGCTCTTCGCCCTCATCGGTGCTGTCCCCGCCCTGAGGGACCCCTGGGCGGAACGGGATCGACGCCACCAGGGTTCCACGGGTGGCATCGCAGGAGCCTTCGAACGGTCAACCAGGTGCCGACCAGCGCTCCCCGGGTGCGCAGCGCCTCGACCGCGTAGGCGGAGCAGGACGGGTAGAACCGGCACGTCGGCCCCAGCACGGGGGAGACAGTGAACTGGTAGGTGCGCACCAGCGCGACCAGCAGCAGCGCCGGCCAGCGCAGCGGGTGCCACCACGAGCGCGGCTCGGAGCCGCCGGCGGGGCTCACGAGGGCGTCAGTCCGAGGCGGCGCAGCCCCCGGTCGACGTCTCCGGCGAGGTCGGACGACGTGGCGCCCGCGGCCGCGGGCAGCGCCCGCACCACGAGCAGGCCGCCGTCCGCCGGCAGGACCGGCAGGCGGGCGGCCGCGAGGTGCCGGAGGCGCCGCTGGGTGCGGTTGCGCACCACGGAGTTGCCCACGGCCTTGGACACGACGAAGCCCACCCTCGTGGGGTGGGCTTCGTCGGTCTGCGCCCAGTGCAGGACGACACGGCGGGTACCGGCGCGCACGCCCTGGCGCAGGGCGACGGTGAAGTCGTCCCGCGACCTCAGGCGGTGCGCTGCCGGCAGCACCGGGTGCCGCTCGTGCGGACGCTGATCAGGCGGACAGCTGCGCGCGGCCCTTGGCGCGGCGCGCGGAGAGGATGGCGCGGCCGGCGCGGGTGCGCATGCGCAGGCGGAAGCCGTGCGTCTTGGCCCGCCGACGGTTGTTCGGCTGGAAGGTCCGCTTGCTCACGTCAGTTCTCCATGCTCGCTGAAGGGCCGGGGCTCCGCCGTCGGTCCTTGCCGGTGGCGGCCGAGTCGTTCGGCGCACCGGAGGTGCCACGGAGCACAATCCCCAGCAGGGTACGGTGGCGCCCCCACCCCGGTCAAAGCGCCGTCGCGCCACCCGGTGCCCCGTGCAGGTGACCGCCCGGCGGACGCCACTTGAACGGCGACCGCCGCCGTTGTTACCGTCCCGTCCGACTGCCGACGCCCCCGCTGACCCTGGCGCGTCGAGGGGTGCCTCGTCCTACCCGGCCGTCGTGCACAGTGTGTGGACAGAGGTGTGGACGAAGCCCGTCGAACTGGCCGGGCACGACGGGAGATGGCTCGAGTGGAGACCGACCGGGGCAACTTCCCCGACGTCTGGGAGCGCGCGGTCGCGCAGCTCGACGAGGGCGGTGTGACCCCGCACCAGCGCGCGTTCGTGCGGCTGACCCGGCCGCTGGGGCTGCTGGACGGCACGGCGCTGCTGGCGGTGCCCAACGACCTCACCAAGGAGGTCATCGAGCAGAAGGTCCGCGAGCCGCTGACCCGCGCGCTGAGCGAGCAACTGGGCATCGCGGTGCGGCTGGCGGTCACGGTCGACACCTCCATCGGGCAGACCCTGGCCCCGGAGCTGACGGGGGAGCACGGCGGCACGGGCCCCGGCGGGGGCGTCAGCAGCCTGGAGCGCGAGCGCGGGGCCCGCCCGGAGGGCGAGGCGGACGTGCGCTCCTCGCCGGCGGCGGGCGAGGACGACCCCTCGCTGGACGACTCCGACCCGGACCTGCTGTTCACGGGCTTCAAGGTGGACCGCGGTGCCGGCACCGGACGGCAGGCGTCCCGTTCGAAGCCGGGCGCGAAGACCGAGAACGCCCGGCTGAACCCGAAGTACATCTTCGAGACCTTCGTCATCGGCGCCAGCAACCGCTTCGCGCACGCCGCGGCGGTGGCGGTGGCCGAGGCGCCGGCGAAGGCCTACAACCCGTTGTTCATCTACGGCGAGTCGGGGCTGGGCAAGACGCACCTGCTGCACGCCATCGGGCACTACGCGCAGAACCTCTACCCGGGGGTGCAGGTGCGGTACGTGAACTCCGAGGAGTTCACCAACGACTTCATCAACTCCATCCGCGACGACAAGGCGCAGGCGTTCCAGCGCCGGTACCGGGACGTCGACGTGCTGCTCATCGACGACATCCAGTTCCTGTCGAACAAGGTGCAGACGCAGGAGGAGTTCTTCCACACCTTCAACACGCTGCACAACGCGAGCAAGCAGGTCGTGATCACCTCCGACCTGCCGCCGAAGCAGCTGTCGGGCTTCGAGGACCGGATGCGCAGCCGCTTCGAGTGGGGCCTGATCACGGACGTGCAGCCGCCGGACCTGGAGACCCGCATCGCCATCCTGCGCAAGAAGGCGATCGGGGAGCGGCTGGAGGTGCCCGAGGACGTCAACGAGTACATCGCCTCGAAGATCTCCTCGAACATCCGGGAGCTGGAGGGGGCGCTCATCCGCGTCACCGCCTTCGCGAGCCTGAACCGGCAGCCGGTGGACATGCAGCTGGCCGACATCGTGCTGCGCGACCTCATCCCCAACGACGAGACGCCGGAGATCACGGCAGCGGCGATCATGGGGCAGACGGCGTCGTACTTCAGCGTGACGCTGGAGGACCTGTGCGGCACGTCGCGCTCGCGCACGCTGGTGACGGCGCGGCAGATCGCGATGTACCTGTGCCGGGAGCTGACGGAGCTGTCGCTGCCCAAGATCGGTCAGCACTTCGGCGGGCGCGACCACACGACCGTCATGCACGCCGAGCGCAAGATCAAGCAGCAGATGGCGGAGCGGCGCAGCACCTACAACCAGGTGACCGAGCTGACGAACCGCATCAAGAAGCAGGCCGGCGCCTGAGGCGCCTCCTGCAGCGCACCACCGGCCGCTGAGGGGCCGTCGTCCCCAGCGATCCCCAGCTGAGCGCCGTCGTCCACAGGTTGTCCCCACACCTGTGCACTTCCGCACGGTTCCCCTGAGCCCCCGCACCCCCCGGTGCGGGGGCTCTCGTGCGTCCGGAGCGCTCGGCACCCCACGGAAATCGTTTTCTCCACAGGTGGACCCACATTCGTCCGGAGGGTCGCGAAGGTTGTCCACGGGTGTCCACACGCTGGGGACAACTCTGTGGACACCGACATCCCCAACCGTGGACAACCCGGTGGACGAACCGTGGACACCGCAGGGACCGCCTGGGGACGGTTGTGGGCGCCGTTCCCGCCGTCCCCAGGCCTGTGGACGGGAGGCGGCCGGCGTCCGCAGGCGGTCCACACGCCCAGAACGGGTCGCCGACCGCGCTGACCTGCGACGACGCCCGTCCATCCACAGGCTGCACAAGGGCGACGACGACGATGGATCCCCCTGGAGATGGATCCGTCAACCCACGAGATGTGTGGACACCTGCTGGGGACGGGGGACCTCCACCCCTGCCCCGGAGGAGCCGGGGAGGCTGTGGAGACCGGTGGACGGGCGGTGGACGGCCGCCTGCACCGACCGGCAGGCTCTCCACTACTGTCGGAAGCCGCCCGCGCTGCGGGTGGGTGCGGACGAGGTGGACTCGGCGGGAGGCGGTACCTGGTGGAGCTGCAGGTCGAGCGCGACGTGCTGGCGGACGCCGTCGCGTGGGCGGCCCGGGCCCTGCCGTCCAGGCCCCCCGTGCCGGTGCTGGCGGGAGTGCTCCTGGAGGCCGGCGACGACGGGACGCTGCGGCTGTCGACCTTCGACTACGAGGTCTCCGCGCGCGTGGAGGTCCCCGCGGAGGTCCGCACCGGTGGGCGGGTGCTCGTCTCCGGCCGCCTGCTGGCCGACATCTCGCGCAGCCTGCCGCCGCGGCCGGTGACGCTGACCACCGACGGCTCCAAGGTGGTCGTCACCTGCGGCGCGAGCCGCTTCACCCTGCTGACGATGTCGGTCGACGAGTACCCCGCCCTGCCCGCGATGCCCGGGGAGTCCGGGACCGTGCCGGGCTCGGAGTTCACCGAGGCGGTCGCCCAGGTGACGGTCGCGGCCAGCCGGGACGAGACCCTGCCGATCCTCACGGGCGTGCGCCTGGAGATCGAGGGCGGCCGGCTGACGCTGCTGGCCACCGACCGCTACCGCCTGGCCGTGCGCGAGCTGCGCTGGAACCCCAGCACTCCGGACTTCACCACCGCCGCGCTGGTGCGGGCCCGCACGCTGTCCGACGTCGCCCGTTCCCTGGGCGGCACGAGCACGCTGCGCATGGCCCTGGCCGACGGGGGCAGCGACCTCATCGGCTTCTCCGCCGACGGCCGGCAGTCCACCTCGCTGCTCGTGGACGGGGAGTACCCCAAGGTGCGGGCGCTGTTCCCGGCCGAGTCCCCCACCCACGCCGTGGTGTCCACCGCAGCCCTGGCCGAGGCCGTCAAGCGCGTGGCGCTGGTGGCCGAGCGCAACACGCCCGTGCGCTTGCGCTTCGAGGACGGCGTGCTGTCCTTGGAGGCGGGGCAGGGCGAGGACGCGCAGGCGACGGAGGCCCTCGAGGCGTCCCTCATGGGCGAGCCCATCGCCATCGCCTTCAACCCGCAGTTCCTCCTGGACGGGCTGGGAGCGCTGTCGGCGCCCTACGCCCGCCTGTCGTTCACCCAGTCGACCCGGCCCGCCGTCATCACCGGTCAGGCCGAGGCCGAGGGGGAGGACGACGACAGCTACCGGTACCTGCTGATGCCGGTCCGCCTCGCCGGCTGAGCCGGCACGCACGCGAACCCCGGGCAGCCGGGGAAGGAAGGGGTCGTCCCGATGCACATCGGACTCGTCGGTCTGGGGAAGATGGGCGGCAACATGCGCGCCCGCCTGCGTGACAAGGGCATCGAGGTCACGGGGTACGACCCCAACCCGGACGTCACCGACGTCCCCTCGCTGGCCGCGCTGGTCGAGGCGCTGCCCTCCCCGAAGGTCGTGTGGGTGATGGTCCCCTCGGGCAAGGTCACCCGCGACACCGTCGCGAACCTCGCCCCCCTGCTGGGCGACGGCGACCTCGTCATCGACGGCGGCAACTCCAAGTGGACCGACGACGAGATCAACGCCAAGCTCCTCAGCGAGCGCGGCACGGGGTACATGGACTGCGGCGTCTCCGGCGGCGTGTGGGGCAAGGACAACGGCTACGGCCTCATGTGCGGCGGCGCCGACGCCCACGTGAAGCTCGCGATGCCGATCTTCGACGCCCTGCGCCCCGAGGGCCCGCGCGAGGAGGGCTTCGTGCACGCCGGCGGCGTCGGCGCGGGCCACTACTCCAAGATGGTCCACAACGGCATCGAGTACGGCCTCATGCACGCCTACGCCGAGGGCTACGAGCTGCTCGAGGCGAAGGGGATCATCAAGGACGTCCCCGCCGTGTTCAAGGCGTGGACCCGGGGCACGGTCGTGCGCTCCTGGCTCCTGGACCTCATGGTCCGGGCCCTGGAGGAGGATCCCAAGCTCGACAACATCCGCGGCTACGCCCAGGACTCCGGCGAGGGCCGCTGGACGCTGGAGCAGGCCATCGAGAACGCCGTGCCCATGCCGGTGCTGGCGGCGGCCCTGTTCGCGCGCTTCTCCTCCCGGCAGGAGGACTCCCCGTCGATCAAGGCGGTCGCCGCGCTGCGCAACCAGTTCGGCGGGCACGCGGTGAACGCCGCCGGGCCCACCTCGGGTTCCGGCTCGACGCACTGACGCCGAGCGCGTGCACGTCGCGCACCTGTCGCTGGTCGACTTCCGCTCGTACCCCGGCCTGGAGCTGGAGCTGCGGCCGGGCACGACGACGTTCGTGGGGCTGAACGGGCAGGGCAAGACGAACCTGGTCGAGGCGATCGGGTACGCCGCCACGCTCGGCAGCCACCGGGTGGCCGGGGACGCCCCGCTGGTGCGCCAGGGGGCGCAGCGGGCCGTGGTGCGCGCGCAGCTGGTGCGGGGGGAGCGCCGGGCGCTGATCGAGCTGGAGATCACGCCCGGCCGCGCCAACCGGGCGCGGCTGAACGGCGCCCCGCTGCGCCGTCCCCGCGAGCTGCTGGGGGTGCTGCGCACCGTCCTGTTCGCCCCGGAGGACCTCGCCCTGGTCAAGGGCGACCCGGACGGGCGCCGGCGCTACCTCGACGACCTCCTCGTCACGCGCTGGCCGCGCCTGGCCGGGGTGCGCAGCGACTACGAGCGGGTGCTGCGCCAGCGCACGGCGCTGCTGAAGTCCGCCGGTGCGGCGCTGCGCAGCGGCCGCGCGGACGCCTCGACCCTCGACGTGTGGGACGAGCACCTGGCGGCCGTGGGCTCGGAGCTGCTGGCGGCGCGCCTGGCGCTGCTGGAGGACCTGCGCGGGCCCGCGTCGGAGGCGTACCGCACGGTCAGCGGCGGGCAGGGGGAGCTGGAGCTCGGCTACCGCTCGTCCCTCCCGGTCCTGTCCGAGGGGGCGGCCACGGCCGCCGGCGGTGCGCTGCCGCTGCGCGAGGAGCTGCGCCTGGCGCTGCTGGCGGCCACGGCCGAGCAGCGCAAGGCGGAGCTGGAGCGCGGGGTGTGCCTGGTCGGCCCGCACCGCGACGACCTGGTGCTGACGCTGGGGGGGATGCCCGCCAAGGGGTACGCCAGCCACGGGGAGAGCTGGTCGGTGGCGCTGGGGCTGCGGCTGGCCAGCTACCGGCTGCTGCGCGAGGACGACGAGCACACCGACCCGGGCGGTCCGGTGCTGGTGCTGGACGACGTGTTCGCCGAGCTGGACGCCGGGCGGCGCGAGCGGCTGGCGCAGGTGGTGGCCGGCGCCGAGCAGGTGCTGGTGACCGCCGCGGTGCCGGAGGACGTCCCGCAGGCCCTGCGGGGCAGCGGGGCCGACCGGGTGCTCGTGAGCACGGGCAGCGCCGTCCGTGGCGACTGACGCGGCCGGCGGAGACGCCGACGCGCCGCGGGAGGGTCCGGCGGAGGACCCCGCGCAGCCCGTCGCGGACGCGGGCGCGGACCTGCCCGAGCCGTCCACCGGCCAGGAGGCCACCACGACGGGGGCGGACCTGGCCCGCACGGCGCTGGGCCGGGCGCGCGCCGCGGCCGCGGCCAAGGGCCTGCGACCCGGGCGCGCGGGCCAGGGCGCCGGCGGCCGCGGCGGCGGTGCCACCCGGGCGGAGGAGCGGGCGCGCCGCACCGGCGCCTCGGCCCGCTCGGGGGCCTGGCCGGACGCGCGCGACCCGCAGACCCTGGAGTCCACCCTGGGCCGGCTCGTGGGCGAGCGGGGCTGGGAGCAGCCGGTGGCGGTGGGCGGCGCGTTCGGGCGCTGGGACGCGGTGGTCGGCCCGGAGCTGGCGGGGCACTGCGCGCCGGAGACCCTCAAGGACGGCACGCTCGTGGTGCGCGCGGAGTCCACGGCGTGGGCCACGCAGGTGCGCCTGCTGACGAGCGTGCTGGTGCGGCGCCTGGACGAGGAGCTGGGCCACGGCGTGGTGACGAAGGTCGTGGTGCGCGGGCCGCAGGGCCCGTCCTGGCGCAAGGGGAACCGCTCCGCCCCCGGCGGGCGCGGCCCGCGCGACACCTACGGGTGACCGGGCCGCTGGTGGTGCGGGAGCCGCGGAACGCGCGCTGCGCGCTCGCGGGTGGCGGCGCGTAGGTCCCCCCGCGGACGGGGGGTCGGCGCGCCACAGGCGCCTTGGGCGGCCCGCTGACGCGTCCGGCGGCTCCGCGCGGGGTAGAATGGCGTGAACCTGGCGGTCGTGGTGGCCCCGGCGTCTCGGGGCTCGTCTCCGCACGCCCGCCCCCGCGCCGCTCGACGCGGAGGGAGAGCACGCGCTCGTGCCAGACCAAGAGCCGACCAACCCCGACCAGCAGTCGCCCGCACCGGAGGAAGCGCCGTCCCTGGCGGACGCCGTCGCGGCCGACGGCACCCCGTCCTCGGACTACGGCGCCGACGCCATCACCGTCCTGGAGGGCCTGGAGGCCGTCCGCAAGCGCCCCGGCATGTACATCGGCTCCACCGGTGAGCGGGGCCTGCACCACCTGGTCTACGAGGTCGTCGACAACTCCGTCGACGAGGCGCTCGCCGGTCACTGCGACACCATCGGGGTGACGCTGACCGCCGACGGCGGGGTGCGGGTGCAGGACAACGGCCGCGGCATCCCGGTGGACGTCATGCCCGGCGAGGGCCGCCCGGCGATCGAGGTCGTGCTGACGGTGCTGCACGCCGGTGGCAAGTTCGGCGGCGGCGGGTACGCGGTGTCCGGCGGGCTGCACGGCGTGGGCATCTCCGTGGTCAACGCGCTGTCGCGCCGCCTGGACGTCGAGGTGCGCCGGCAGGGCCACGTCTGGCGCCAGTCGTACGCCGACGGCGTTCCGGTGGCCCCGCTGGCCAAGGGCGAGGAGACCGCGGAGACCGGCACCACGGTGACGTTCTGGCCGAGCGCGGAGACGTTCGAGACGACGACGTTCGACTTCGAGACGCTGCGCACCCGCTTCCAGCAGATGGCCTTCCTCAACAAGGGGCTGACGATCTCGCTGCACGACGAGCGCCCCACGGCCGACGGCGAGGCCGAGGCCGAGGCGGTCGACGAGGCGCCGCTGCGCGAGGTGACCTACCGCTACGACGGGGGCCTGGTCGACTACGTCCGGCACGTCAACGCGCAGAAGAAGAACGACGCGCTGCACGACTCGATCATCTCCCTGGAGGCGGAGGACGCCGAGCAGGGCATCTCCGTGGAGATCGCCATGCAGTGGACGACCGCCTACTCCGAGGCCGTCTTCACGTACGCGAACACCATCAACACCACCGAGGGCGGCACCCACGAGACGGGCTTCCGCACGGCGCTGACGGCGCTGGTGCAGGAGTACGCCCGGGCCGCGAAGCCCCAGCTGCTCAAGGACAACGAGAACCTCGAGGGTTCCGACATCCGCGAGGGCCTGACCGCCGTCATCTCGGTGAAGCTGTCCGAGCCGCAGTTCGAGGGCCAGACGAAGACCAAGCTCGGCAACACCTCGGCGCGCACCTTCGTCAACGCGCAGGTGCGCGAGCACCTCGGGCACTGGTTCGCCTCCAACCCCAAGGAGGCGTACACCATCGCGAAGAAGGCGCACTCCGCGCTGGTGGCGCGCCAGGCGGCCCGCAAGGCCCGCGAGGCGAGCCGCAAGTCGCTGCTGGAGCGCAACTCGCTGCCCGGCAAGCTGAAGGACTGCCAGTCGAACAACCCCTCGGAGTGCGAGGTCTTCATCGTCGAGGGCGACTCCGCCGGCGGGTCGGCCACTCGCGGGCGCGACCCTCGCACCCAGGCGATCCTGCCGATCCGGGGGAAGATCCTCAACGTCGAGAAGGCGCGGCTGGACCGGGCCCTGGGCAACCAGGAGGTGCAGGCGCTCATCACGGCGTTCGGCACCGGCATCGGCGAGGAGTTCAACCTCGACAAGCTGCGGTACCACAAGATCATCATCATGGCCGACGCGGACGTCGACGGGCAGCACATCCGCACGCTGCTGCTGACCCTCCTGTTCCGCTACATGAGCCCGCTGGTGGAGAACGGCTACGTCTACCTGGCCCAGCCGCCGCTGTACCGGATCAAGTGGATGGGCGGTGTGGAGCACGAGTTCGCCTACTCCGACCGCGAGCGCGACGCCCTCATCGAGGCCGGGCTGGCCGCGGGCAAGAAGCTGCCCAAGGAGAACCGGACCCAGCGCTACAAGGGCCTGGGCGAGATGAACTGGGACGAGCTGTCCGAGACGACCATGGACCGCGCGCACCGCACGCTGCTGCAGGTGACCCTCGAGGACGCCGCCGCGGCCGACGCCGTCTTCTCGGTGCTGATGGGCGAGGACGTGGAGTCGCGCCGCTCCTTCATCCAGCGCAACGCCCGCGACGTGAGGTTCCTCGACGTGTAGGTCCCCCTCGTTCCACGTGGAACCAGCACCCGAGAACCCGTGACCTGAGAGGGACCCCGCCGTGAGCGAGAGCACCACCGAACCCCCCACCGGCGACCGCGTCGAGCAGGTCGACCTGCAGCTCGAGATGCAGCGCTCGTACCTCGACTACGCGATGAGCGTCATCGTCTCGCGTGCGCTGCCGGACGTGCGCGACGGGCTCAAGCCCGTGCACCGCCGCGTGCTGTACGCGATGTACGACGGCGGGTACCGCCCGGACCGCGGGTACTCCAAGTGCGCCCGCGTCGTGGGTGACGTCATGGGTCACTACCACCCGCACGGCGACACCTCCATCTACGACGCGCTGGTCCGCCTCGCCCAGGACTGGTCGTTGCGCTACCCGCTCGTCGACGGGCAGGGCAACTTCGGCTCGCCCGGCAACGACCCGGCCGCCGCGCCGCGCTACACCGAGTGCCGGATGGCGCCGCTGGCCATGGAGATGGTCCGCGACATCGACGAGGAGACCGTCGACTTCTCCCCGAACTACGACGGGCACACCGCGGAGCCCGACGTCCTGCCGAGCCGGTTCCCCAACCTGCTCGTCAACGGTTCCGCCGGCATCGCCGTCGGCATGGCGACCAACATCCCGCCGCACAACCTGCGCGAGGTCGCCGAGGGCGTGAAGTGGCTGCTGGAGAACCCGGACGCCTCCGACGACGAGCAGCTGGCCGCGATGCTGCAGCGCGTCAAGGGCCCGGACTTCCCGACCGGTGCGCTGATCCTGGGCCACCGCGGCATCAACGACGCCTACCGCACCGGTCGCGGCTCCATCACCATGCGCGCGGTCGTCGAGGTCGAGGAGATCTCCGGGCGCACCTGCCTGGTCGTCAGCGAGCTGCCCTACCAGGTCAACCCCGACAACCTGGCGGTCAACATCGCGGACCTCGTCCGCGACGGCCGGCTGTCCGGCATCGCGGACGTGCAGGACCACACCTCCGGCAAGACCGGTCAGCGCCTGGTCATCGTGCTGCGCCGCGACGCCGTGGCCAAGGTCGTGCTCAACAACCTCTACAAGCACACCCAGCTGCAGCAGAACTTCGGCGCCAACATGCTCGCGCTGGTGGACGGCGTGCCGCGCACGCTGCCGATCCACGCCTTCCTCAAGCACTGGATCACCCACCAGCTGGACGTCATCCAGCGCCGCACCCGGTTCCGGTTGCGCAAGGCCGAGGAGCGCGCGCACATCCTGCGCGCCCTGCTCAAGGCGCTCGACGCGCTCGACGAGGTCATCGCCCTGATCCGGGCCAGCGCCACGGTCGAGGCCGCGCGCGACGGCCTGATGGGGCTCCTCGCGATCGACGACGTCCAGGCCCGCGCCATCCTGGAGATGCAGCTGCGCCGGCTGGCCGCGCTGGAGCGCCAGCGCATCACCGACGAGCACGACGAACTGATGCGGCTCATCACGGACTACAACGACATCCTCGCCCGGCCCGAGCGGCAGCGGCAGATCGTCGGCGACGAGCTGACCGAGCTCGTCGACAGGTACGGCGACGAGCGCAAGACGCAGATCCTGCCCTTCGAGGGCGACATGAGCGTCGAGGACCTCATCCCCGTCGAGGACGTCGTCGTCACCGTCACCCGCGGCGGCTACGCCAAGCGCACCCGCACCGACCTGTACCGCGCCCAGCGCCGCGGCGGCCGCGGCGTGCGCGGGGCGTCCCTGCGCGAGGACGACGTGGTGGAGCACTTCTTCACCACCACGACCCACCACTGGCTGCTGTTCTTCACGAACCTGGGCCGGGTGTACCGCGCCAAGGGCTACGAGCTGCCCGAGGGCGGCCGCGACGGGCGCGGCCAGCACGTCGCGAACCTGCTGGCCTTCCAGCCGGGGGAGCGCATCGTCGCCGTCCTGGACATCGCGGACTACGAGCAGGCGCCGCACCTGGTGCTCGCCACCCGCGGCGGCATCGTCAAGAAGACCCGGCTGAGCGAGTACGACTCCAACCGCTCCGGCGGGCTCATCGCCATCAACCTGCGCCAGCGCCCCGGCGCGGACGGCGAGGAGGTCGACGACGAGCTGTTCGCCGCCGCCCTGGTCGACGAGGGGGACGACCTCTTCCTCGTCTCCCGCAAGGGGATGAGCGTGCGCTTCCCCGCCGCCGACGACACCCTGCGCCCGATGGGGCGGGCCACCTCCGGTGTGACGGGCATGAAGTTCCGCGGCGACGACGAGCTGCTGGCGATGGCCGTGGCCTCCGACGACCTCGACGTCTTCGTCGTCACGGAGCTCGGGTACGCCAAGCGCACCGCGATCGCGGAGTACCGCCGGCAGGGGCGCGGCGGGCTCGGCATCAAGGTCGCCAAGCTCGCCGAGGCGCGCGGCGACCTCGTGGGCGCCCTGACGGTCTCCGGGGAGGACGAGGTCCTCGTCGTCATGGCCGGTGGGCGCGTGGTGCGCTCGCGGGTGGACGAGGTCCCCGCCAAGGGCCGCGACACGATGGGCGTCACCTTCGCCCGCCCCGAGCCGGGGGACCGCATCATCGCGGTGGCCCGCAACGCCGAGCGCGTCCTGGACGACGAGGTGGCCGCCGAGGAGGCGTCGGAGGCCACCGTCCAGGGGGTCGACGACCCGCTGCAGGACGTGGCCGGGAGCGGGGACGACCAGGCCGCCGCGCTCGGCGCGGACGAGCCCCCGTCCCCCGCAGACACTGCGCCGGACCCGGCTCATGACGTACGGTCTCCTGGATCGGCCGACGGGGGTTCCGCGGTCGAGACCGACACCGACTCCGGAGGTGCCTCGTGAGCCCCGCCGAACGCACGGCCTCCTCGCCCGCCACCGCGGCGGCGAGCCCGTCGAAGGCCAGCGCTGCAGCACCGTCCCGCCCGGCGGCGCGCACGGGCCCGGCGCAGGCGGTGGAGGTGCCGCGGCGGGTCCGGCTGACGCTGGCGCGGGTGGACCCGTGGTCGGTGACGAAGTTGTCGTTCCTGCTGTCGGTGGCGGTGGGCATCGCGCTGGTGGTGGCCACGGCCGTGGTGTGGAGCGTGCTGGACGGCATGGGCGTCTTCACCGACGTCAACGGGCTGCTGCGCGACGTCGTCGGCGGCGAGGTGGACGTCAACCTGCTGGACTACCTGGGCTTCGGCAAGGTCCTGTCGCTGGCCACGGTCATCGCGGTGGTCGACGTGGTGCTGCTCACGGCGCTGTCCACGATCCTGGCGTTCCTGTACAACGTGTCGGCCGCGCTGGTCGGCGGCCTGCACGTGACGCTCTCGGACGACTGACCACCCACCGGCAGACACCGGCGGTCGGTGGCACGCCCGGGCGTCCGGTAGAGTGGGGACCGCTGCGCTCGCGCAGTTCCGGGCCTATAGCTCAGTCGGTTAGAGCGCTTCCCTGATAAGGAAGAGGTCGGAGGTTCAAGTCCTCCTAGGCCCACCTCCCGAGAACCCCGCGCCGATCCGGTGCGGGGTTCTCCGCGTTCCGGGGCGGTCCGTCGACGCCCCGGGCTTCATATCACTCCCTGTAGGCTCCTGGTGACTTCAGGGAGGGTCATGGCGACGGCGGCACAGGTCAAGGCGCTGGTGGAGAGCCACAGCCTGGGCGACGACACCCGGTTCCGCTCCGTGGTGCTGCAGATCGCCGAAGCCGCCACCCGCACCGGCCGCACCCGCTACGCCGAGGAGGTGCGCGCCCTCCTGGACGCCGGCCGCGGCGCGCGCCCGGCTGCTGCCGGACTGCCGGCTCGCGCCGTGCCGCTCGCTCAACCGCGCGGCGAGCTCGCCGGCCTGCTGACCGTGGTGCAGCCCGGCACCCGGCTGGCCGACGTGGCCCTCGGAGCGGACGTCATGTCCCGGTTGCACCGGGTGCTCGCCGAGCAGCGCCGCCAGGACACCCTGCGCGCGCACGGCTTCGACCCGGTGCGCCGCCTGCTGCTCACCGGTCCGCCCGGCACGGGCAAGTCCATGACGGCGCACGCCCTCGCGGCCGAGCTGCTCCTGCCGGTGTTCACCGTCCCCCTCGACGCGGTCGCCGAGCTGGACGCCGACGAGGCCGCCGCCAAGCTGCGGCTCGTCTTCGACCTCGTCGCCCAGACGCGCGCGGTCTACCTCTTCGACGACCTCGACGCCCTCCTCGACCCGGCGCGCCGCCCGGCGGCCGACGCGGGCGGCGCACCCGGGACCGGCTCGCGCGACGCGCTGCGCTCCTTCACGACCCTGCTCGCCCAGGACGCCTCCACCAGCCTCGTCGTCGCCACCAGCAACCGCCCCCAGCTGCTGGAGCGGTGGGTGCTGCGCCGCTTCGACGCCCTCGTCGACTACCCCCTGCCCACCACCGGCGTCGTGCACGAGGTGGTGCTGCGCCGCCTGCGCGAGTTCGACCTCAGCGCCGTCGAGTGGCCCCGCGTGGCCTCCACCGCCAGCGGCCTCAGCCACGAGGAGGTCTCCGCGGCCGCCCAGGCGGCGGCCAAGCAGGCGCTGCTGGAGGGGCGGCGGCACGTGGAGACCGCGGCGCTGCTCGGTGCGCTGCGCGAGCGGCGGCAGGTGCTGAAGATGGCGCCGTGAGCCGTGCCGGCTTCGGCGTCCTCGTCGTGTGCACCGCCAACGTCAGCCGCTCCCCGCTGGCCGCGGCCCTGCTGCGGCACCGGCTCGACGAGCGGTTCGGCGCCCGCGCGTCCCGCGTGCGGGTGAGCAGCGCGGGCACCCGCGCCCTCGTCGGGCAGGGCGTGGACCCCGTCACCGCGCAGGTGCTGCAGGAGGTGACCGGTTCCCCGCCGGACGGGTTCGCCGCGCGGCAGCTCGAGGAGGCGCTCGTGCACGAGGCCGACCTGGTGCTGACCATGACGCGCCGGCACCGCGCTGCCGTGGTGGACGTGCTCCCCACGGCCCAGCGCCGCACGTTCACCCTGCCCGAGCTCGCCCGCATCGCCGCCGCCGTGCCGCGCGGCGGGGGCGAGCGGGGCGAGGCCGACCCCGCCGCCGGCTGGCGCGCGCTGCTGGCGGCGGCGCCCGCGATGCGCGGGCCCACCGCTCCCGCCGCTCCCGTCGCCGACGACGTGCCCGACGTGCACCGCCACCCGGTGGCCGAGCACCGCAGCACCGCCCGGCGCCTGGCTGCGGCCGTCGAGGACGTGCTCGACGCCGTGGCCGCCCCGGCGCGCCCGGCCGCTCAGCGCTCCGCGAGCAACGGCTCCGCGTCGGTCGCGGTCTCCGGTTGGTACCCGTACCCGTAGTCGTACGGGTAGGTGTACTCCGAGCGCCGCGCGGGCACCATCGACAGCACCGCGCCCAGCACCCGGGCGTCCACCGCCCGCAACCGCTCCAGGGCACGGGTGAGGTGGTCGCGGGTCGTGCGCCCGTGCCGCACCACGACGATCGCCCCGTCCGCCTGCCGGGCCAGCACGGCCGCGTCGGCCACCGGGAGCAGCGGCGGGCTGTCCACGATGACCAGTTCGGCGCGCTCACGCAGCCGCTCCAGCAGGTCGGCCATGTGCCGCGAGCCCAGCAGCGCGGAGGGGTTCATCGGGATCGGCCCGCTGGCCAGCACCGACAGGCCCGAGTCCCCGTAGGGCTGCAGCACGTCGTCCACGTCGGCTCGCCCGGCCAGCACCGTCGTCAGGCCCGCGCTGCGGTCCACCCCCAGGTACTCCGCCACCTTCGGCAGCCGCAGGTCCGCCTCCACGAGGATCGTGCGCACCCCCGCCAGCGCCGTCGTCAGGGCGAGGTTCACCGCCAGGGTGCTCTTGCCGTCGCCCGGCAGCGCGGAGGTGACCACCACCACCCGCGGCGGGTGGTCCACGTCGGCGAACTGCAGGTTCGTGCGGATCTGCCGCAGCGCCTCCGACTGCGGAGTGCGCGCGTGCTCCCCGACCAGTTCCGGCTTCTCGCCGCCCTCCCCGAGCAGGGTGGTGCCCAGCAGCGGGGTGCCCAGGTCCGTGATGCCGGCCGGGGTCTTCACGGTGGTGTCCAGCACCTCCCGCAGCACCGCCAGGCCCGTCCCGGCGCTCACCCCGAACAGCAGGCCCAGCGCGAGGTTGCGGGACAGGCTGGGGGCGATGGGCTCCTCGCGGACCTCCGCCGGGCGCAGCACGCTGACGCGCACGGGGCTGACCACGTCCGGGGAGGGCCGCTCCAGTTCAGCCACGGCCGTGCCGAAGTGCTTCGCGACCGAGTCGGCGATGCGGGCGGCCCGCTGCGCCGAGGAGTCCTCCACGGTGACCTCGATGAGGACCGTGCCCAGCGGGGCGTCGGAGCCGATGTGCTCCGCCAGCGCGCGCGCCGTGGTGTCCAGGTCCAGCTCGTCGATCACGGGCTGGAGCACCTTGGGGCTGGTGAGCACGCCCGTGTAGGACTGCACCCGCTGCTGGGTGAACATGCCGCCCTGCATGAGCGCCACGGCGTTGCCGCCGTCGTGCATGGAGACGAACAGCAGCGAGTCCGCCCGGTACAGCGGGGTGCTCAGCGCCGTCGACCCGCCTCCCGCGCCCAGTCCGACCAGCACCGAGAGGACCACCAGCACCCAGTGCTTGCGCAGCGCGCGCAGGTAGTCGACCAGCTCCATCGGGCGGTGCTCCTCGGTGCTCCTGAGGGTCGGGCGAGGTGGGGCCGGCACCCGGTGGTGCGGACGAGGGTCCATCGGCGTCACGGCGGACGACCTGAACCGGGTTCCGCGCCCCCTCCGGCTCAAGTCGACACGCCGTCCGGCCGACGGAACCCGGGGGATCCCCGAGCCGTGTGGTAGCAGCCCGAAGCACCTGGAGCACCGACGTGACGCTGACCGGAGACCCGACGGCGGGAGCCCGCCCACCGGTCCCGGGACAGCCCTGCCCGGTGCCGGGCACCGCCCGCCGCCCGCGCTCGCGGCTGACCGCGCTGCTGGTGGCCGTGGACGCCGGCTGCGTGCTGGTCGTCCTGCTGGCGGACCTGTTCCTGCCCGGCCTCGCCGACGGGCTGCGGCACCCGGGCCTGGCCGTGTTCGGCGTGTCCCTGCTGGCCGTGCACGGCTTCACCGGCCTGTACCGGCCCCGGCTGGAACCCAGCGCCCTGGACGACCTGCCGCTGCTGCTGGCCGCGGCCCTGGCCGCCCTGGGGGTGACCTCCCTCGCCGACGTCGTGCTGGGGGCCGGGCCCGTGGACGGGCCGCTGCTGCGGTTCGCGGCCGCCCAGACCGCGCTCGTCGTCGCCGCCCGCGCCGGCGCGTACGTGCTCGTGCAGGCGGTGCGCCGCAGCGGACGGGGCGGGCGGCGCACCCTCGTCGTCGGCTGCGGTGGCCTGGGGGCGCAACTGGCGGGCGTCCTGGCGCGCCGGGAGCACGGCCTGCTGCCCGTCGGCTTCGTGGACGACGAACCGCGCCTGCCCCCGTGCTCCCGGCCGCTGCCGGTGCTCGGCCGGATCGCCGACCTGCCGCGCCTGGTCCGCGAGCACGAGGCCTCCGTCGTGATCATCGGGTACTCCAACGTGCCCGAACCCGTCGTCGTGGACGTCCTGCGCGCCTGCCACGGCCTGGACGTCGAGATCTTCACGGTGCCGCGCTACTGGCAGGTCACCAGCACCTCCCGGACGATGCAGCTGCTGCGCGGCGTGCCGCTGGTGCGGCTGCGGCGTCCGGCGTTCCGGGCGCCGTCGTGGCGCTTCAAGCGGGTCGTGGACGTGGTGGCGTCCGCGGCGGGCCTGCTCCTGCTGAGTCCGCTGCTGGGGCTGTGCGCCCTCGCGGTGCGCCTGGACGGCGGACCGGGCGTGCTGTTCCGCCAGGAGCGGGTGGGGCTGGCCGGGCGCCGCTTCGAGCTGCTGAAGTTCCGCAGCGTGCGCGCCACGGCGGAGGAGAGCGCCACCCGGTGGAGCGTCGCGGACGACGGCCTGCCCCCGCTGGGCCGCTGGATGCGCCGGCTGTCCCTGGACGAGCTGCCGCAGCTGTGGAACGTGCTGCGCGGCGACATGTCCCTGGTGGGCCCGAGGCCGGAGCGGCCGTACTTCGTGGAGCGCTTCGGCGCCGAGCACGACGAGTACCTGTGGCGCCACCGGGTGCCGTGCGGCATCACCGGCTGGGCCCAGGTCAACGGCCTGCGCGGGGACACCTCCATCGCCGACCGGGCCCGCTACGACAACCACTACGTCGAGAACTGGTCGCTGTGGCTGGACGTGAAGATCCTGCTGCGCACGGTCGTGCAGGTCGTCGCGGCCGCCGGCCGGTGAGCGCGCCCGGCCCCCTCGTCCTGGTGCTGGGCACCGCGGACTGGGACGCGGCCGTCGCCACCAACCAGCACCGGGCCGTGGCGGCGCTCGCACGCCGCTGGCCGGTCGTGTTCGCCGAGGGCACCGGCACGCGCCGGCTGCGCCCCGGCGACGCCCGCCGGGTGCTGCGGCGGCTGCTGCCGGGAGCGCTGCGCCCCGCCTCGTCCCGCGCGGCCCGGCCCGTCCCGCCCGGCGCGGCGGTCGTCGCGCCGCGGCTCGTCCCGCACCACGGGCCGGCGACCCGGGCGCTGAACGCCCACCTGCTGCACCGGCAGGTGCGGCGGTGGGCCGAGCACCCCGGCCCGCGGGTGCTGTGGACGTACACCCCGTTCGCGTACGACCTACCCGGCCTCGCCGACGCGACCGTCTACCACCTGGTGGACCTGCTGCACGAGAACCCCGGCGTGCCCCGCGCGCGCCTCCTGGCCGCCGAGCGGGAGCTGGCCGGCGCGGCCGACCTGGCGATCGCCACGAGCGGCGCCGTGCGCGAGCACCTGCACCGGCAGGGCTTCTCCCCGCTGCGGCACCTGCCCAACGTCGCCGACGTGGAGCTGTTCGCGGCCGCCGCGGCGCAGCGGCGGGCACCGCGCGAACCGGTGGCCGTGTTCGCCGGGACGCTCGCCGCGCACAAGGTGGACCTGGAGCTGCTGGCGGCGCTGGCACGACGCCTGCGGGGCACCGCTCGCGTGCGCCTGGTCGGTCCCGTGGCGCCGGGCACGACGGCGCACCCGGCGTGGGGCGCGCTGCTGGCCGAGGGTGCGGAGGTGGTGGGACCGCTCCCCCCCCGGGAACTGGCGGCGGAGCTGGCCGCGGCCGTCGTCGGACTGGTGCCGTACCGGCTGACGCCGCTCACGGAGGGGATCAGCCCCTTGAAGACGTACGAGTACCTCGCCGCCGGCGTGCCGGTGGTGAGCACGGCGCTGCCCGCGGTGCCCGCGCTGCCCGGCGCGGTCTGGACCGAGGACGGCGCCGGCCCGTTCGCCGACCGGGTCCTGGACCTGCTGACGGCGCCCGCGGCCGAGCGGGCCGAACGCGTGCTGCACTGCGGGCGGGCGGCGGCCGGGCACGACTGGGCCTCGCGCGGCGAGGAGCTGCGCGGAGCGGTGGAAGGCCTGCTCGCCCACTGACCCCGGGTGGGCCCCGAGCCCTCAGGAGCGGCGCAGCACCTGCGCGAGCGCGCGGCGCAGCGCCGGCACGCACGCCACGTGCAGCCCCCACACCACCAGCGCTGCCGCCGAGCCGAGCGACAGACCCGCCCACGTCCCCGGTACCGCCGCCCCCGCCGCCGCAGCCGCGAGCGCCACCAGCAGCGCCCCCGGCGCGCACAGCGCCGCGCCCCGCGCCAGCACCGCCCCCACCCCCAGCGCCCGGGCCGCCAGCGCGGTGGTGACCACGGCCCCCGCCGACACGGCCAAGCCCAGCGCCACCGGCCCCAGCACCGCCGGCAGGGTCAGGTCCACGGCCAGCGTCACCGCCAGCCCGGCGGCGAGGGCGGTGACGGCCGCGCGGTTGCGGTCGCGCGCGTTCAGCGCCTTCACCAGCACGTACGACAGCGCCTGCGCCCAGAACCCGACGGCGAAGCCGGTGAGCACCTGCCCGGAGGTCGCGACCGCCGCAGCGTCGAACGCGCCGCGCCCGTACAGCGCGCGCACCACCCCGCCGGCGTCCACCGCCAGCACCGCCGACAGCGGCACCACCACGACGAGCACCGCCGGCACCAGCCGCTCCAGGCGCTCCAGGGTGGCGCTCGCGCTCAGGCCGGGCAGCACCGCCAGACCCGCCAGGCCCAGCGGCACCGCCAGCAGGCTCACGCCCGTGGTGGCGACGAAGCGGGCGTAGTCCACGGCGGCGACCACGCCGTCGCCCAGCAGGGAGGCCACCACCCGCTCGGCCACCACCGACGCCTGCAGCACCAGCGGCAGCAGCAGCAGGGGGCGCACCCGCCGCCACAGCGGTGCCAGGACGGCGCGCGCGTCGCGCCGGTCCCAGCGCGCCGGCGGCAGCAGCCCGCGGCGGCGCAGCGAGCGGTGCGCCCAGACGTGCAGGGCGACGTACGCGGCGGGGAACCCCCACGCCAGCGCCACCGGGGCCGAGAGCCACCAGGCCACCGCCAGCCCCGCCACCACCCCGGCGTTCTGGACGGTGGCACGGGCGCTGGAGAGGCGGAAGGAGCCGTGCGAGGCCTCCAGGTAGCTGAGCAGGGCGAACTGCAGGTAGCTGGGGACCCCCAGCGCCATGACGCGCAGGAAGGTGGCCGTCGTGCCGGCGGTGGCCTCGTCCAGGCCGGGCGCCAGCAGGTCCACGACGGTGCCGGCGAGCAGGAGCAGCGCGACGGTCACCACCAGCGCCAGGGCCAGCAGCAGCGCCCGCAGCCCGTGGAACAGCGCGGCGGCGCGGGCGGGGTCGCGCCGCCGCAGCTCGGCGTGCACCGGCAGGAACCCGGCGCTGAGGGCGTCGGCGGTGAACAGGTCGACGGGCACGAGCGTCGCGGTCTGGGCGACCCGGGCGGCCACGGCGGGCGCACCGGTGCCGTACGCGGCGGCCAGCAGCACCTCGCGCACGAGGCCGAGCAGCTTGCCGGCCAGCCCGCCCCAGAAGAGCCGCTGCACGGCGGAGCGCATCACCGGCCCCGCAGCGCCCGCTCGTACTCGCGCGCCACCCGCCGCAGCTCGCAGTGCGCGGGCAGCAGGGTCCCCCCGGTGCGGCCGCGGTCGAGGACGCCTCCGGCCGCGGCCGCGAGCGCCCGCTCGTCGGCCACGTCGACGCGCGTCACGGCGCCGCCGGCGTCCTGCGTGCCGGCGGTGCCCAGGGGGACCAGCGCCGGGGTTCCGCAGGCCAGGGACTCCAGCACCGTCATCGTCAGGCCCACCTCGCGCCAGGCGGAGGTCAGCAGGGAGGCGTCGGCCGCGGCGCAGAGCGACGCCAGCCGCTCCCGCGGCACGGAGCCGGTGAAGCGGACCCTCCCGCCCACGCCGAGGTCCGCGGCCAGGGCCCGCAACCGCCCCTCGTCGTCGCCGCCGCCGGCGACGAGCAGGTGCGGGTCCAGGTCGGGGCGGGTGCGCGTCAGCGACCGCAGCGCCCGCAGCGCCCGGTCCACCCGCTTCTGCGGGTGCAAGCGCCCGGCGACGAGCAGCAGGCGCGCCGGGGCGGGCACGCCGAGCTCGCGCCGGACCGCGGCCGCCGCGGCCGGGTCGGGGTGGAAGACCGACGTGTCGACGCCGTTGGCGACGGTGCGCACCGGCGGCATCCGCACCAGCCGGCCCAGCGGCGGGGAGGTCAGCGACGCCGTCACGGCCGGCCCGACCGCCACCACCGCGTCGAAGCGGCGGTAGGTGCGGGTGTCGCGCAGCAGCGCCCGCGCGTTGCGGACGGCGGACAGCGCGGTGAGCGCGGACCCGCTGCGCAGCTTGGAGGTCAGCTCCGCCGCGGACGTGCCGTGGGCCTGCAGGACGAACCGGGGGCGGACCGCCCCGGCGGGTGCGGCCACGTCCACGCAGGAGAACGCCCCGGCGCTGACGGACAGGACGCCGGCGACGGGACCGGTGCGCAGCAGCTCCTCGAGCGCGCGGCGGGAGGAGGACCACCAGGTGCGCGAGTAGCGCCCCGGCGTCGTCCCCGGCAGCGTCCGCACGTCCACGCCGTCCAGGGTCCACGCCGCCGGACGGCCCGGCACCGCCGTGGTGATCAGGGTGACGGCGGAGCCGCCGGCGGCCAGGGCGCGCGAGACGTCCCAGGCGACGGACTCCATGCCGCCGGCCGCGTGCAGCGGCAACCCGCGGGTCAGCACGACGAGGCGGCCGCTCACCGCCGCCCACCCCCCGCGCCGCGGGCGGTCAGCACCCCGTCGAGCAGGTCCTCCAGCCGGCCGGTCTGCCGGGCGACGTCGAAGGAGCGCAGCACGTGCGCGCGCGCCGCCTCCCCGGTGCGGCGGGCCAGGGCGGGGTCGTCCAGCAGCCGGGCCAGCGCGCCGGCCAGCGCGGCCGGGTCGGCCTCGGGTACCAGCAGGCCGGTGACGCCGTCGACGACGGCGGAGGGGATCCCGCCGTGTGCGGTGGCGACGACGGGCCGGCCGAGGGCGCCCGCCTCCAGCAGCACCTGGCCCAGGCCCTCCTGGTCGCCGGAGCGCGCCGTGACGCTCGGCAGGCACAGCACGCTCGCGGCGGCGACGTGCGCCAGGACGTCCGGGTTGGCCAGCACCCCCGTGAACACGACGCGGTCGGCGATCCCCAGCTCGCGGGCGAGCCGCTCGAGCGCGCCGCGCAGCGGGCCGTCGCCCACGCACACGAGCCGGACGTCGCCGCCGCGCGCGGCCAGCAGGGCCACGGCGCGCAGGAGGTGCTCGGTGCCCTTCTTCTCCACCAGCCGCGCGACGTGCACGACGGTGCGGCCGTCCCCGGCGGGCGCTGCGGCGGGGACCTTGCCCAGGTCCAGGCCGAGGTGGTGCGTCACGGTGCGGTCGGCGGGGAAGCCGCGCGCCAGGAGCCGGTCGCGCAGGTGGCCGGACACGGGCAGGAACAGGTCGCCGTGCCGCGCCAGCCTCGGCAGCCGGCGCACGTACGTCACCCAGGAGGCGCGCCGCGCCCGCAGCAGGGCCGCGCGGGTGCAGGTGGCGTCGAAGCCGTGGAAGACGGTCGCCAGCGGTACCCCGGCGCGCTGCGCGCTGGGCAGCGCGTGGGCGCCCTCCACGCCGAAGTGCGCCAGGACCACGTCGGCGCGCACCTCGCGCAGCACCCGGGTGAGCGGCCAGGACAGCGCACCCACCGCGTACCCGGCGGCGGCGGGGCCCCACCGCTGCGCCAGGGTGACGACGGGCAGGCCCGGGTCGGCGTGCGCAGGCAGCGGGTCGCGCCCCACGAGGACCGGCTCGTAGCGGGTGAAGCGGCGCGCCTGCTCCAGCACGAACGGCTCCGAGGCCACCGCCAGCTGGTGGCGCAGCACCGCTACGCGGGGCACGCCGACCTCCGGGCGGGGGCCTCGACGGCCGGCGGGACCGCCGGCCCCGCGTCCTGGCGGGCCGTGACGACGCCCAGCAGCAGCGCCAGCAGGATCATCGACTTGGCCTCCCCGTAGACCGCGGTGTTGTCGCCCATGCCGTGCACCAGCGCCCACAGCCACGCCCCGAGGGCGAACCCCGCGGTGCGGGCCAGGGGGGAGCCGGCCCGGCGGACCACGACGGCCAGCAGCCGGTGCAGGACGGTCGCGGCCAGCAGCAGCAGGACCAGCACCCCGGCCAGGCCGGTGGACGCCCACGCGGCGATCAGCAGGTTGTGCGGCGGCAGCGCGTCCACGCCCAGGTGCGCGTACAGCTCCATCGTGCGCGCCCACCCGCCGTGCCCCAGCCCCAGCAGCAGGTGGTCCTGGAACATCTGCAGGGCCGCCTCCCACATGGGGGCGCGGCTGGCGAGGCTCTCGGAGGAGGCGTCCGCGTAGGCGGGCACGTACCGCTCCAGCAGGCGCGGCAGCAACCAGGCGCCGCCGGCCACGACCACGGCGGCCTGCGGCAGGAACCAGCGCGCCGAAGGGCGTCCCAGCACGTGCACGGCCCGCACCACCACCGGCAGCAGCAGCGCCAGCGCGGCGGCGGTCTTCGAGCCGGTCGCGAAGGTGGCCGACCAGGTCGCCAGCGCACCGAGGAGGTACCGGCGCCGGTGGCCGTCCACGCTCAGGGCCAGGAACGCGAACGTCGCGACCCCCAGGAACATGGAAGCCACGTTGGCGTTGATGAAGAACCCACCGGCCTTGGCGGGGTCCATCACGTTGTTGGCGCCCTCGCCCCAGAACGCCGTCATGGCGTCCGGCCCCGCGACGGCGACGGCCAGCGGTGAGCGCAGGAACGCCGTCTCCAGCCCGGGCGACAACCGGAAGACCCACACCAGCGCGGCCGCCACCAGCGCCCACGCCAGCACGACCGTCAGCGGCCCGCGCGCGCCGCGGGGGTCCTCGCGCTCCACCCGCACCGCGTGCAGGTACAGGAAGGCGAAGGACGTCAGCCGGGCGGCCTCCAGCACCCCGGCGAGCGGCTCGGGCGACCAGACGACGGCTGCGACCTGCACGACGGCCAGCGCCAGCACCGCCCGCAGCACCGGGTCGCGCAGCGGCACGCCCTTGCGCTCCAGCAGCCAGCACAGCGTCGCGAGGACCACCCAGCACTGGCTCAGGGGCAGGGACAGCGCCCCCAACGGACCGGCGAAGACCTGCGGCACGGCGAGGAAGGCGGCCACCAGCAGGC
Organism: Kineococcus arenarius subsp. arenarius; assembly: GCF_050871845.1. NCBI lineage: Bacteria > Bacillati > Actinomycetota > Actinomycetes > Kineosporiales > Kineosporiaceae > Kineococcus > Kineococcus arenarius. The sequence continues at coordinate 1,660 of NZ_JBJLSE010000024.1, read as the reverse complement.
GGGTGCGGTCGCCGGCGGTCACGCACACCAGCACACCCGTGGCGGCCAGCGCCGCGCCGAGGAACAGCTCCACGTCAGCGCCCCCCGCCGTGGGAGGCGACCCACGCCCGCACCTGCTCCCGGAAGCGCTCCGGGCCGAAGTCGCGCGCCCGCAGGGTGCAGGCGGCCGCGGAGCACGCCTCGGCGCGGGTGAGCGCCTCGGCGTACGCGGCGGGGGAGTGCTCGGCCACGAGAGCTCCGGTGACGCCGTCCACGACGGTCTCGGCGGCACCCCCGCGGGCCAGGGCCACGACGGGCGTGCCGGAGGCCATGGCCTCCACCGGCACGATGCCGAAGTCCTCGAAGGTCGGGAACACCAGGGCGCTCGCACGGCGCAGGAGCTCGCGCACCTGCGCGTCCGCGGGGCGCTCCACGACGAGCACCGGCACGGACGCGCCCGCCGCCCGCTCGCGCAGGGCGGCGGCCAGCGGCCCGGCACCGGCGAGGACGGCGGGCCGCCCCAGCCGCTCGGCGACGTCGACGACGAGGAGGTGGTTCTTGTAGGGCACCCAGCGGCCCAGGGCGAGCAGGTAGCCGTCCGGCAGGTGCAGCTCGTCGCGGTCCCCGGGGGCCGGCGCGAAGCGGTCGACGTCCACCGGGGGGTGCACGACGGTGGCCTCGCGGCCCCAGAAGCGCTCGACCCGCCGCGCCACCTCGGCGCTGTTGGCGGCCACGCCGCTCAGGCGGGCGGCCGCGCGGCGGTCCACGCCGGCCAGCAGGTGCCGCGCCGGCGCCAGCAGCGGCGAGGTGCCGCGCCCGTCCAGCTCGGGGCTCCACACGTACCGGGCGGGGGTGTGCACGTACGCCAGGTGGGTGCCGCCGGGCCGCGCGAGGCGGTTGGCGGTGGCGAAGGCGTGGTGGGAAGTGACCACCAGGTCGTAGTCGCCGCGTCCGAGGGCCCGCCACGCCAGGGGCATCAGCGGCAGGGTCAGGGCGCGGCGCTCGCGGGTGGCGCTCCGGTCCAGGGCGGTGGTGCGCAAGGGCCTGCCGCCGAGGTCCAGGTGCACGCCGGGAGCGCTGCTGAGGGCGTACAGGTCCGCGTCGGGCCAGGTGCCCGCCAGGGCCTCGAAGACCTGCTCGGCCCCGGCGCGCGCGCCGACCCACTCGTGCACCACCGCGGTGCGCACGCCCGCACCGCCCGGGAGCGCGCTCGCGGGCGCCGCGCCGGCGGGCCTGCCGGGACGGTGCGGTGCGGTCTGCGGTGCGGTCTGCGGTGCGTCCATGGTCCTCTGCGTCGCGTCGGGTCGTGCTCTCCCGTCGGCGCGCGCGGTGCGGACCTGAGCGCCGCGCTGCGGCGGTCCCGCGGGCCCGGGCCGGTCGAGGGCCCCGTGCTAGCCTTCGTGGCCGTCCTGGAACCGCTGTGGAGGTCACGCGTGAAGAAGCTCCTGCTGGTGGCCGTCGTCGCGGGCGCCGCCCTGGCGTGGCGCCGCAAGGCGTCGGCGAAGGCCGAGCGCGACCTCTGGGCGGAGGCCACCGACACCGTGCGTTGAGCGCGGTCCGGCCCCACCGGGGGGGCGTGGCGCAATTGGTAGCGCACCTGCTTTGCAAGCAGGGGGTTAGGGGTTCGAGTCCCCTCGCCTCCACCCCGGCAGCACGAAGGCCCCCACCCGACGGGTGGGGG
>NZ_JBJLSE010000023.1:0-45487 GCF_050871845.1 Kineococcus arenarius subsp. arenarius | reverse complement strand
CCCCGCGTCCTCAGCCGCGGGGCGCCGCCGTGCTGCCGCGGTCCACCAGCCGCGCCGCCAGCAGCCGCGTCTCCGTGGTCCGCTCGCCGCCGATGCGGGCCACCAGCATGTCCACCGCGATCCGGCCCACGTCCAGCGCGGGGATGTCCAGCGAGGTCAGCGGGCGGGGCAGGTTCGCGCCCTCGCTGGCGGCGATGGTGACCACCGAGACGTCCCCGGGCACGTCCACCCCCTCCTCGGCCAGCACCGCCAGCAGCGACGGCAGCGCCGCCTCGTTGTGCACCACCAGGGCGCTGACCCCCGGCAGTTCCGCGCGCACCGCCGCCAGGCTGGCGCGCACGCCCTCGGTGCCCGGCTCGCACGGCTGGTACGCGCCCTCGGCGCCGGCCGCCCGCACCGCCTCGCGGAACCCGTCGCGCACCCTCTCGGCGTACCCGGCGTGCCGGGTGAGCGAGCCCGGCGGGGACGCCAGCACCGCGATCCGCCGGTGCCCCAGGGACGTCAGGTGGGCCACGGCGGTGCGCGCCGCGCCGGCGAAGTCGAAGTCGACGCAGCTCAGGCCCCGGGGGTCGTCCGGCACCCCGATGAGGACCGTGGGGCGGTCGATGGAGGTCAGCACCTCGATGCGCGGGTCGTCCGCCTCGATGTCCATGACCAGCAGACCGTCGACGAGGGAGCCGCTGCTGACGCGCCGCAGGCCCGCGTCCTCCTCCTGCGTCAGCAGCAGGACGTCCATGTCGTGGCCGCGCGCGGTCGTGGTCACCGACCGCACGAACTGCATGATGACGTTGACGTTGACGTCCTCGCGCAGCGGGACGACCAGCCCGATGATGCTCGTCCGGTTGGACGCCAGCGCTCGGGCGCCGGCGTGCGGGCGGTACCCCAGGTCCTGGATCGCGCGTTCCACGCGCGAGCGGGTGGCCGCGGAGATCGTGCGCTTGCCGCTGAGCACGTACGACACCGTGCTCGCGGAGACCCCCGCGGCCGCGGCGACGTCCATGATGGTGGCCACGGCAGCTCCTCGGTCCGTCCCGCCCGGTGCGCGGGTGAGCGCACGGTACCGCCGGGACGGGTGGCGGTGGCCCGCACCACCGGTGCGGCTGCGCCGTGCGGGTGGCGCCCCCCCCCGGCCCGGTGCGGGGCGTGCCCGGGGCCCCTCCTGCGCCAGGCTGGTGGTGTGCCCCCGCGAACGCGCCGCCGTGAGGCCGCGGCCCCCGCCGACCGGGCGGGCACGGCGCCGTGAACCGGGTGCTGCTGCCGGCGGTGGTGGCCGTGGCCGGCGGCGTGCTGCTGGCGGTGGTCCTGTTCGTGCCGTACGTGGCCGTGCAGTTCCGCCGGCGCGGCAGCGTGGGTCTGGTCCCCTCCGTGCTGGCGCTGGCGGTGCTGGTGCACGCCCTGGCGGTCGTGGCCTACACCCTGCTGCCGCTGCCGTCGAACACGGCCCGGCTGTGCGCGGGCGGCGGCGAGGACCCCCAGCTGCGGCTCGGGCGCTTCCTGGCGGACGCCGCCGGCCTGGGCCTGCACGGCCCCGCCGACGTGGTCGCGAACGCGTCGCTGCAGTCGTTCGCCTTCAACGTGGCCCTGTTCGTGCCGCTGGGCGCCTTCGTGCGGCACCTGACCCGCCGCGGGACCGCCGGTGCGACCGCGGTGGGCCTGGTGGTCTCCCTGCTCGTGGAGCTGACCCAGCTGACGGGCGTGTGGTTCCTCTACCCGTGCGCCTACCGCCTCTTCGACGTGGACGACCTGCTGGCCAACACCGGCGGCGCCCTGGTGGGGGCGCTGCTCGCCCCGCTGCTGCGGCTGCTGCCCGGGCAGGCGCCGCAGGCCCCGCAGGTCCCGCGCCCGGTGACCGTCTGGCGCCGGCTGCTGGGCATGGCCGTCGACGCGGTCCTGCTGACGGGCGCCGGGGCGGCGGCCGCCTTCACCTGGCGGGTGCTGGTGGTCGGCGCGGGCCTGCGCGTGCCGCCGGCCGCGGACCGCGCGGTGCTGCTGCTGCTGGCCTGCGCGCTGCCGGCGGCGGTGCTGCTGCTGTGGCTGCTGAGCTCCGGGCGCACCCCGGGGGAGGTGGTGGTGCGGCTGCGCCCGCGCGGCCCGCTGCGCCCGGCGCGGGTGGTCGTGCGCTGGCTGGCGGGCGCGGGCGGCTTCCACCTGCTGAACACCGCCGGGCCCGGTGCCGCCTCCACCCTGGCCGCCGCGCTCGCGGTGGCCGCGGCGGTGTCGGTGTGGACCACGCGCGGCCACCGGGGCCTGCCGCACCGCCTGGCGGGCTGGGACGTGCAGGACGACCGCGTCCCGGCGGACGGGACGCCCGCGCCGCGGCGGTAACCTGGGGGCATCCGAGCCCCCTGGGTCCACCCCCTCGAAGGAGCGCCGCGCATGGGCCGCGTCGTCATCGACGTCATGCCGAAACCCGAGATCCTCGACCCGCAGGGCAAGGCCGTCGTCGGCGCCCTGCCGCGACTGGGCTTCGACGCCTTCACCGGCGTCCGCCAGGGCAAGCGGTTCGAGCTGGAGGTCGACGGGGAGGTCACCCCGGAGGTCCTCGAGCAGGCCCGCGCCGCGGCCGAGAAGCTGCTGTCCAACCCGGTCATCGAGGACGTCGTCTCCGTCCGCGCCGCCGGGGAGGTCCCCGCATGAAGATCGGCGTCGTCACCTTCCCCGGCTCCCTGGACGACGGCGACGCCCGGCGCGCGGTGCGCCTGGCCGGTGCCGAGCCGGTGGCCCTCTGGCACGCCGACGCGGACCTGCGCGGCGTGGACGCCGTCGTGCTGCCCGGCGGCTTCTCCTACGGCGACTACCTGCGCTGCGGGGCCATCGCCAGCTTCGCGCCCGTCATGGGCGAGGTCGTCGCCGGCGCGCAGCGCGGCCTGCCCGTCCTGGGCATCTGCAACGGCTTCCAGGTGCTGTGCGAGTCGCACCTGCTGCCCGGCGCCCTGGTGCGCAACGACCACCAGAAGTTCGTGTGCACGGACCAGCGCCTGCGCGTGGAGTCCACCGCGACGGCGTGGACGTCTGCCTTCGAGGCCGGCGCCGAGATCACCGTGCCGCTGAAGAACGGCGAGGGCGGCTTCGTCGCCGACGCCGAGACCCTGGACCGCCTGGAGGGCGAGGGCCGCGTGGTCTTCCGCTACCTGGGCGGCAACCCCAACGGCTCGCTGCGCGACATCGCCGGCATCGCCAACGAGCGCGGCAACGTCGTGGGCCTCATGCCGCACCCCGAGCACGCGGTGGAGGCCGGCTACGGCCCCGGCACCGACGGGCTGGGGCTGTTCGCCTCCGTGCTGGGCGCGGGCCTCGCGGCGGTGGGCGCGTGAGCCTGCCCGTCACCAGCGCCCTGGACACCGTCGAGCGCGCCGCCACCACCCCCGAGCGCGAGCAGCCGTGGGCCGAGCTGGGCCTGAAGGCCGACGAGTACGAGCGCATCCGCGAGATCCTGGGGCGCCGCCCCACGGGTGCGGAGCTGGCGATGTACTCGGTGATGTGGAGCGAGCACTGCTCCTACAAGTCCTCCAAGGTGCACCTGCGCACCTTCGGCGAGCACACCACCGACGAGATGAAGAAGCACCTCATGGTGGGCATCGGCGAGAACGCCGGCGTCGTGGACATCGGCGACGGCTGGGCCGTGACGTTCAAGGTGGAGAGCCACAACCACCCCAGCTACGTCGAGCCGTACCAGGGCGCGGCCACCGGTGTCGGCGGGATCATCCGCGACATCATGGCGATGGGTGCGCGCCCGATCGCCGTCATGGACTCGCTGCGCTTCGGGGCGATCGACCACCCCGACACCGCCCGGGTGGTGCCCGGCGTCGTCTCCGGCGTCGGCGGGTACGGCAACTGCATCGGCCTGCCCAACATCGGCGGCGAGGTCGTCTTCGACCCCTCCTACCAGGGCAACCCGCTGGTCAACGCCCTGTGCGTGGGCGCGCTCAAGCACGAGGACCTGCACCTGGCGAACGCGCGCGGCGTGGGCAACCTCGTGGTGCTCTTCGGCGCCCGCACCGGCGGCGACGGCATCGGCGGGGTGTCGGTGCTGGCGTCCGAGACGTTCGAAGCCGGTGGCCCCAGCAAGCGCCCCGCCGTGCAGGTGGGCGACCCGTTCCAGGAGAAGGTGCTCATCGAGTGCTGCCTGGAGCTGTTCCACGCCGGTCTGGTGGAGGGCATCCAGGACCTCGGCGGCGCGGGCCTGTCCTGCGCGACCAGCGAGCTGGCCAGCGCCGGCGACGGCGGCATGCTCATCCACCTGGACCGGGTGCCGCTGCGCGACCCCTCCCTCTCGCCGGAGGAGATCCTCATGAGCGAGTCGCAGGAGCGCATGATGGCGGTGGTCACGCCCGCCAACGTCGAGGCCTTCCTCGCCGTGACGGCGAAGTGGGACGTGGAGGCCGCGGTCCTCGGCGAGGTCACCGACGGCGACCACCTCGTCGTGCAGTGGCACGGCGAGACGGTCGTGGACGTGCCGCCGCGCACCGTGGCCCACGAGGGCCCGGTGTACCAGCGCCCGTACGAGCGCCCCGCCTCCCAGGACGCCCTGCAGGCCGACGCCCCCACGGCGCAGCGCCTGCCGCGCCCGGCGGGCGCCGACGAGCTGCGCGCCACGCTGCTGCGGATGGTCGCCTCCCCGAACCTGTGCAGCCGCGCGTGGGTCACCGACCAGTACGACCGCTACGTGCTGGGCAACACGACCCTGGCCACCCCGGACGACGCCGGCGTGGTGCGCGTGGACGAGGAGAGCGGCCTCGGGGTGGCGCTGAGCCTGGACGGCAACGGCCGCTACGCGAAGCTGGACCCGCGCACCGGCGCGCAGCTGTGCCTGGCCGAGGCGTACCGCAACGTCGCCACCGCCGGCGCGAAGCCGCTCGCGGTCACCGACTGCCTGAACTTCGGCTCCCCGGAGGACCCGGGCGTCATGTGGCAGTTCGCCGAGGCCGTGCAGGGCCTGGCCGAGGCGTGCGAGGCGCTGGGCGTGCCCGTCACCGGCGGCAACGTGTCGCTGTACAACCAGACCGGTGACGCCGGCCTGGACTCCGCGGTCCTGCCCACCCCGGTGATCGGCGTGCTGGGCGTGCTGGACGACGTCTCGCGCCGCACCCCCTCGGGGTGGCGCGAGGCCGGGCAGAACGTCTACCTGCTGGGCACCACCCGCGACGAGCTGGGCGGCTCGGAGTGGGCGTGGGCCGAGCACGGCCACCTGGGCGGCCTGCCCCCGGCGCTGGACCTGGCGCACGAGAAGCTGCTGGCGGACGTGCTGGTGAACTGCTCGCGCGACGGCCTGGTGGACGCCGCGCACGACCTCGCCGACGGCGGCCTCGCCCAGGCCCTCGTGGAGAGCTGCCTGCGCTTCGGCGTGGGCGCGCGCGTGTGGCTGGACGAGCTCTGCGAGCGCGACGGGATCGACGCGTTCACGGCGCTGTTCTCCGAGTCGGCGGGCCGCGTGATCGTCGCGGTGCCCCGCGAGGACGAGGTCCGCTTCACCGACGTGTGCACCGCGCGCGGGCTGGCGCACCTGCGCATCGGCGTGACCGACGCGGTCGAGGGGGAGGAGCCGGCCCTGGACCTCCAGGGGCTGTTCGCGGTGCCGCTCGCCGAGCTGCGCGAGGTGCACACCGCGACGCTGCCGGCGCGCTTCGGCGCCTGAGCAGCCCCCCGGGCGAACCCGGACGGCCGCCGCGCAGCCCGCGCGGCGGCCGTCCGGGCTTCGGCCGGCGCCCGTGCGTGCCGATGGACCGCAGGCGGCCTCGGTGGCCGTGCTGGAACCGGGGAGCGCACGTGAACGTCATCCGCGACGCCAAGATCGCCAAGAAGCTGGGCGTCATCGCCCTCCTGGCCGTGCTCACCACGGGGCTGCTGGCCGCGGTGTCCCTGCGGGTGGCCGCCGGGCTGAGCGATCGGCTGGAGACCATGTACTCCTCGAACGTCCAGGCGGCCGTCGAGCTGGGCCGCGTGCGCGCGTCGTTCAACTCCAGCGCCAAGGACAACACCGACATGCTCATCACCCAGGAGCCGGAGGTGAAGACCGCCGAGGTGCGCGACAAGAACCGCGCCGGGCACGACGCCGAGGTCGACGAGGCGTGGGAGGCCTACCTGGCGGCCGGGCCGGCGAGCACGGCCGAGCAGCGCGAGTCGTTCGAGGAGAACCTGCGGGTGTACCGGCAGGCCCGCGTGGACGACCTCGACCCGCAGGCCATCGCCGGTGACGCCGCGGCGTGGGTCGACGCGTACCGCGCGTCCCCCGCCCTGCAGGCGTTCGCGGACATCAACACGGCCCTGGACGAGATGCAGAGCGCCGAGTCCGAGGCCGCTGCGGCCGCCGCGCAGGCGGGCCGGGACTCCCACCACGACGCCGCGCTGATGATCGCGCTCACCGCGCTGATCGGCTCGGCCGCCCTCGTGGCGGCGGTGGTCGTCGTCTCCCGTGCGATCACCGGCCCGCTGGCGCGGACGCGCCGCGTCGCCGAGGGGCTGGCCGCCGGTCGCCTGGACCTGCGCATCGAGGTGGACGGCCGCGACGAGCTGGGCCTGACCGCCGCGGCCCTCAACACCTCCTTCGACCGGCTCGCCGACACGATGCGGCAGATCTCCGCGAACGCCGACGCCCTGGCGGCCTCCTCCGGCTCCATGACCGCCGTCGCCGCCGAGCTCGCCGGGCAGGCGTCGGCCACGGACCAGCAGAGCCAGATGGTCTCCGGCGCCAGCCACGAGATCTCGGCGAACATCTCCACCGTGGCCGCCGCCGGTGACGAGATGAGCGCGGCGATCCGCGAGATCGCCTCCTCCACCGCCGAGGCCTCCTCCGTGGCCAGCGCCGCGGTGGCCTCCGCCACCGACGCCTCGGCGATCCTGGAGCGCCTGGGCGCCTCCAGCCGGGAGATCGGCGACGTGGTCAAGCTCATCACCTCCATCGCCGAGCAGACGAACCTGCTGGCGCTGAACGCCACCATCGAGGCCGCCCGCGCCGGGGAGATGGGCAAGGGCTTCGCCGTCGTGGCCGGCGAGGTGAAGGAGCTGGCGCAGCAGACCGCCCGGGCCACGGAGGAGATCACCGGGCGGGTGGGCGCGACCCAGACCGACGCGGCGGCCGCGGCCAGCGCGATCAGCGGCATCAGCGAGGTCATCGCCCGCATCGACGGGCTGCAGGCCACCATCGCCGCGGCGGTGGAGGAGCAGTCCGCGACCACCTCCGAGATGGTGCGCAACGTCAGCGAGGTCTCGGCGGGCAGCGAGGAGATCTCCGCCAACATCGTCGCCATCGCCGGGTCGGTGTCCGGGACGAAGGCCGCCGCCGAGAGCACGGCCTCGACCGCCGCGAGCCTGTCCGAGGCCGCCGGGTCGCTGCGCCAGCTGGTCGGTCGCTTCAGCCTCTGAGCCCACCCCCGGCCCCGGGTACGACGGCGCCCCCACCACCGGTGGGGGCGCCGTCGCGCGTTCACCGCAGTGGGCGACCACGGAGCTCTCGTCTTTATGTCTTGACATATGGACGTGGATTTCCTACGGTCGTCCCGCTCGCCCACCCGGCGCGAGCCGTACGAGTTCGAGGGTGAACCCGGGGGTGTGCGTGGCTGGCCGAGGACGTCGACGGACCACCGCCCTGCGCGCGCCGGTACCCGCTCCCGCGCCGGTGCCAGCCGGCGCCGGGGGACAGCGGTCCGCGACGACACGGTCGTGAGCCCCGAGCCGTCCTGCACCCGATCGACGCTGCGACGCAGCACGCACGAAGGGTTTCCCATGGCCTCACCGACGCACGGAACGACCGCCACCGGGTTGCCGGCGCTGCCGCCGGACACCCGCGGACCGCACTCCCGCCGGCTCGGCCTCGTCGCCGTCATCGCCACGTTCGGCGGCCTGCTCTTCGGTTACGACACCGGTGTCATCAACGGTGCGCTGGTGCCGATGGTGGAGTACTTCGGCATGACGTCCCAGCAGGAGGGGCTGGTCACCAGCTCGCTGCTGTTCGGCGCAGCCCTCGGCGCCGCCGTGGGCGGGCGGCTCTCGGACCGCCAGGGCCGGCGGGCGAACATCCTCCTGCTGGCCGTGCTGTTCTTCGTCGGCACCGCGGCGTGCGTCGTGGCCCCCACGCTCGGGGTGCTGATCCCGGCCCGGTTCCTGCTGGGTCTGGCCGTCGGCGGCGCCTCGGTGACCGTGCCCGTCTACCTCGCCGAGATCTCCCCGGCGGAGCGCCGCGGCGGGCTCGTGACCCGCAACGAGGTGATGATCGTCGGCGGGCAGACGGCGGCCTTCGCCATCAACGCCGTCATCGGCACGGTGTGGGGCACCGAGGAGCACGTCTGGCGGTACATGCTCGCCATCGCCGCACTGCCGGCGATCGCGCTGTTCATCGGCATGCTGCGCATGCCCGAGAGCCCGCGCTGGCTGGTCTCCAAGGGCCGCGACGCCGACGCCCTCGCGGTCCTGAAGCAGGTCCGCTCGCCGGAGCGCGCCGAGGCGGAGCTCGCCGAGGTGCACGCCCTGGCCGAGGAGGAGGAGCAGGCGCACGTCGGCGGCTTCTCCGACCTCGGCACCCGCTGGGTGCGCCGCCTCATCGTCATCGGAGCCGGCCTGGCGATCTTCCAGCAGCTGACCGGCATCAACTCGATCATGTACTACGGCACCCAGCTCCTGGTGGAGGCCGGGTTCTCCGCCAGCGGTGCGCTGATCGCCAACGTCTTCAACGGCGTCTTCAGCATGGCCGGCATCCTCACCGGCCTGGCCCTCATCAACAGGATCGACCGGCGCACCATGCTCATCGGCGGGTTCATCGGCACCACGACCGTGCACCTGCTCGTCGGCGTCATGGCGAACGTGCTGCCCGAGGGGCAGCTGCGCAGCTACACGATCCTCGTGCTCGTCGTGGCCTTCGTGTTCGTCATGCAGGGCACCATCGGACCGCTGGTCTGGCTGATGCTGGCGGAGATCTTCCCGTTGAAGCTGCGCGGCATCGGCCTGGGCATCAGCGTCTTCATCCTGTGGATCACCAACTTCCTGGTGGCCTACTTCTTCCCGCAGCTGGTCGACCCGGAGACTGGCGTCGGCATCTCCAACACGTTCTTCGTGTTCGCGGCCCTCGGCGCGGCGGCGATCGTCTTCTCCTGGAGGATGGTCCCCGAGACGCGCGGTCGTTCCCTGGAGGAGCTGGAGAGCCAGTTCCGCCGCGACTACGCCTGACCACGCAAGGAGCGAGCAGATGTCTGTCATGGTCGCCGTCACCGACTCCGCCGAGGGGCAGAACGCCCTCGAAGCGGCGTACGCCGAGGCCCAGCGCCTCGGGACGGACCTCGTCGTGGTCAACCTCCGGCTCAGCCCCCTGGACGTGTCGGAGGCCCCCGAGGGGCTCCGGCTGGAGGTCGTGGACCGGCGCGCGCGGCGCAACACCGCCGAAGCCGTGCTCGACGCCCTGGCCGAGCGCTCCGGCAGCGTGGAACGCCTCGTCATCGGGGTGCGCCGGCGCTCGCCCGTCGGCAAGGCCGTGCTCGGCAGCCTGTCGCAGGAGCTCCTCATGGAGGCCGATGTGCCCATCCTCGCGGTGAAGTTGCCGCGACCGGCGAAGGACGGCAAGGGCGGCGCCGACCGCGAGGACGCGCGGGGCGGCACCGCTGGTGCCGGGGCGACGAGCGGCTGACGCGCCCCGCTGCGGGCCCGTGCCGTCCGGGCGTTCAGCGCAGTCCGGTGCGCCGGCGGTCCTCCTGCGCGGCCAGTTCGGCGTCGAGGCGTTCCTGCCCCCACCCGTCGACCACGGCTCGCCACAGGAGGTCCGCCTGCGAGGCCGGCGCCAGCCCGCCGACGGGCTGGTCGCGGTCGAGGTTCGTGGGGAAGGCGTACGCCTCGGCGGCCGCCGCCACGACGTTGCGCAGCCCGCGCTCGTCCACCCCCGCCGCCCGGCGCGCGCGCAGGGTGCCGAAGACCGCCGAGCTCACCGCGGTGGTGTCGACCGTCTCCATCGCCCGGCCGAACGCTGAGGACACCTGTAGCAGGTTCGCCATCCGCGCCACGTCCGCGGACACGTTGGAGCCGGCGCCGTGGAACAGCGCGGGGTTGAAGAAGACCGCGTCGCCCTTGCGCAGCGGCAGCTGCACGCGGTGGGCGTCGAAGTACCCGGTGAACTCCGGCTGGTGGAAGGCGACGTAACCGGCGGGGTACTTCTGCGAGTGCGGCAGGTACAGCGTCGGGCCCGTCTCCACGGGCATGTCGACGTGCGCCACCGCCCCCTGCAGCGTCAGCGCGGGCGAGAGGGTGTGCACGTGCGCCGGGTAGTCCAGCGCCTGCTCGCGGTCCATGAACCCCAGGTGGTAGTCGCGGTGCGCGCGCTGCGCGGTGCCGCCGGGGTTCACGACGTTCACCTGGGACGTCACCTGGTACCCGCGGCCCAGCCACGCCTCGCTGACCAGGGCCAGCACGTCGTTGGCGTAGTAGTCGCAGAACCCCTCGGGGTCGCGCACGGCGAACTTGTCCAGCGCCCCCCACACCCGGTCGTTCGCGCCGGGCTTGGCGAAGTGGTCGCCACCGCTGACGCCTGCGGCCTGCTGCTCGTCGATGAGGGCGAGGAACACCTCGGTGGCGCGGTCCACGGCACCCGGCTCGAAGGCGCCCCGGAACACCACGATCCCGGGGCCGTCCGCGAGGGCGCGCACCAGTTCGGCCTGCACCTCGCGCCGGGCGGGTCCCTCGCCCGGCGACCGGCGCAACCGGTCCCCGTAGACGGGGACCCCCTGCTCCACCGCGTCGGCGTGCGGGTGGTCCCGCGGGTCCGTCTCCTGCTCGACGACGGCGCGGAACGCGTCGAGGTCGCAGTCGGCGGTGGTGAACCAGGCGGGGGTTCGCGATCCGGTGGGGGTGGTCATCGCTCCGGCCTCTCTGTTGCGGGGATCGGTGTCGTCGTCACGCCGGGGTGCGCACCTCCGCCACGCGCACCGGCCGGTGCTCGCGCAGCGAGAGCGTGCACGCCTCGGCGACCCAGCCGGCTTCCACCGCGTCGGCCACGCTGCACGGCGACGGCCGCAGCCCGGCGACCACCTCGGTGAAGGCGAGCAGCTCGGCGCGGTAGGCGTCGGCGAAGCGGTCCACGAAGAACCCGTGCGGCGGCCCGGCGGGGAACGCGGTGCCCGGTTCCAGCGAGCGCAGCGGCAGCCGGTCCTCCAGGCCGACGGCCACGCTGTCGGCCGTGCCGTGCAGCTCCAGGCGCACGTCGTAGCCGCGCCCGTTGCAGCGGGTGTTCGACACCACGGCGAGCGCGCCGTCGTCGAGGGTCAGGACGGCGGCGGAGGTGTCCACGTCGCCGTGCTCGGCGAACACGGGGTCGCCGTTCGCACTGCCGGTGGCGTACACCTCCACGACCTCCCGGCCGGTGACGAACCGCACGGTGTCGAAGTCGTGGACGCTGCAGTCGCGGAAGATGCCGCCGGAAGCGGCGATGTACGCGGCGGGCGGTGGGGCGGGGTCCATCGTCGTGGAGCGCACCGTGTGCAGCCGGCCCAGCGCGCCGCCGGCCACGGCCTCGCGGGCCGCGGCCACGGCGGCGTCGAAGCGGCGGTTGTAGCCGATCTGCACGGGCACCCCGCTCGCCCGCACGCGCTGCAGCACCGCCACCGCGTCCGCGGCCTCGCGGGCGACGGGTTTCTCGCAGAACACCGGGACCCCGGCGTCGACGGCGGCGAGGAGCAGCTCGGGGTGCGCGTCGGTCGCGGCGGCGACGACGAGGCCGTCGACGCCGGACGCCAGCACCTGGGCGACGTCGGCGGCGGCGACGGCCGGGCCGGGGTGCCGGTCGCAGAACGCCTGTGCGGCACCGGGGACGGCGTCGGCGACGACGAGGGAGTCGACGACCTCCAGGCCGCTGAGGGTCGCGGCGTGGACCGCGCCGATGCGGCCGAGACCGATGAGTCCGAAGCGCACGGGTACCTCCGGGTGCGTGGTGGGACCCCCGGCCGACCCGGGGGAGCGGTCAGTCCAGGGCGCCCAGGACGTTCTGGTCCCAGTCGAGGACCGATCCGGTGACGACGCCGGAGCGGTCCGAGAGCAGGAACACGACCATCTCGGCGACCTCCGCCGGGTCCGCCAGGCGCCCCATCGGCAGGTCCCGCCCGGCGGCCTGCGCCCAGCCGTCGCCGGCGCCGTGGAACTGCCGCTGGGTGGCGTCCTCGCCCTCGGTGGCGGTCCAGCCGATGTCGAGGCCGTTGACGCGGATGCGGTCGCGGCGGTGCGCGTGGGCCGCGTTGCGGGTCAGCCCCGCCAGCCCGGCCTTGGCGGCGACGTACGGCGCCAGGTACGGCTGCCCGCCGTGCTCGGAGGAGGAGATGACGTTCACGACGCTGCCGGGAGCGCCGCGGGAGACCAGGTGGCGCACCACCTCCTGCATGAGGAAGAACGGTGCGCGCAGGTTCACCGCGACGTGGGCGTCGAACAGTTCCGGGGTGGTGTCGAGCAGCGTGCCGCGCGACGTGAGGCCGGCGGCGTTGACGAGGTGGTCGACGCGGCCGTGGCGCTGGACCGTCGCCGCCACCGACGCCTGCGCCTGCGCGACGTCGGCCACGTCGGCGCGCACGAACGCGGCGTCCCCGCCGCCGGCGGTCAGCTCGGCGACGAGGGCCTCGCCGGGGCCCGGACGCCGGCCGGTGACGACCACGGCGGCGCCCTCGCGGACGGCCACCCGCGCCACGGCCGCTCCCACCCCCTGGGTGCCGCCGCTGACGAGCACGACCTTGCCGGGCAGCAGTGCCACGGGACCTCCTGGTGACGCGGGACGGGGACGGCAGCCGGGTGGGTCAGCGGTCGACGAGGGTGACCTCGAAGGCGTAGCGGCTGGCGCGGTAGACGTGCCGGCCCCACTCGACGGCCCGGCCGGAGTCGTCGTGCGTGGTGCGCTCCATCGTCAGCAGGGGGCTGCCGCGGGTCTCGTCGAGCAGCGTGCACTCCTCGGCGGTGGCGCGCCGGGCGCCGATGCGCTGGCGGGCCACGCGCATCCCGACGCCCCGCGAGCGCAGCAGCTGGTACAGGCCGCGCTCGGCCAGGCTGCTCTCGGCCAGGTCGGTGAACGGCTCGGGCAGCCAGTTCTCCAGCACGGCCAGCGGCTCGTCGGCGGAGAAGCGCAGGCGGCGCAGGTACAGCACGGGGCTGTCCTCGGCGACCGCCAGGCAGGCGGCCACCTCGCCGGGGGCGGGGACGACCTCGTGCACGAGGACCTGCGTGGTGGGGCGCTGGCCGTTGGCCGCCAGGTCGTCGTGCAGGCTGGTCAGCTCCACGGGGCGGGTGACCTGCCCGTGCACGACCTGCGTGCCCACGCCGCGCTTGCGCACCAGCAGGCCCTTGTCGACGAGCTGCTGGATGGCCCGCCGCATCGTGGGGCGGGACAGGCCCAGGCGGTCCGCCAGGTGGATCTCGTTGTCCAGGCGCGAGCCGGGGGGCAGTTTGCCGCCCTCGATGGCCTGCTCGATCTGCCGGGCGACCTGGAAGTAGAGGGGGACCGGGCTGGACCGGTCCAGGTCGTCGAAGAGGTCGTCCACCGCGGGGCTCCTGTGCTCAGCGTCGCTGCTCAGCCGCTGCCGGCCGTCGCGCCATGCTAGCCCGGGGGTGGCTTTCACGTCAGCATGTCGATTTGTCCTGACATATGCTTGACAGTGTTCGGGGCGGGCGACAGGCTGGGTCCTGTCACCGCGCCGATGCGGCCCGGGCGACGCACGTGCCCGGGAGGGACGCACCGCTCCAGGGCGCACCGGAGCGCTCCCTCCCGGGCGGTGCTCCGGCTCCGCCGGAACGAGGCCCGACGAGACTTGAGGGAGGCTCGCGTGAGCAGCAGCGCCGCGTTCGACGTGGTGACGATGGGCAGGGTCGGGGTCGACATCTACCCCCTGCAGGACGGTGTGGGGCTCGAGGACGTCGAGACCTTCGGGAAGTACCTGGGCGGCAGCGCCACCAACGTCGCGGTCGCCGCCGCCCGCCACGGCCGGTCCTCCGCCGTCGTCACCCGCACCGGCAACGACGCCTTCGGCACGTTCGTCCACAAGGCGCTGGCGGGGTTCGGCGTCTCCGACGCCTTCGTCTCCGGCGTCGACGGGCTGAACACCCCGCTGGCGTTCTGCGAGATGTACCCGCCGGACCACTTCCCCCTGCTGTTCTACCGCCAGCCGACCGCGCCGGACCTGCAGATCCGCGCCGAGGAGCTGGACTTGGACGCCATCGCCGACGCCGGGGTGTTCTGGGCGACCGTCACCGGCCTGAGCGAGGAGCCCAGCCGCGGGGCCCACCACGCCGCGTGGGGCGCCCGCGCCCGCAAGCCGCTGACGGTCCTGGACCTGGACTACCGGCCGATGTTCTGGAAGGACCCCGCCGAGGCCACCGAGCAGGTCCGCCGGGCCCTGCCGCACGTCACCGTCGCGGTCGGCAACAAGGAGGAGTGCGAGGTCGCCGTCGGCGAGACCGAGCCCCGCCGCGCCGCCGAGGCGCTGCTGGACGCCGGCGTCGAGGTCGCCATCGTCAAGCAGGGCCCGCGCGGCGTGCTCGGCATGACCCGCGACGGTTCCGGCACCCGGGTCGTCGAGGTCCCCCCGACCCCGGTCGAGGTCGTCAACGGCTTGGGCGCCGGTGACGGGTTCGGCGGCGCGCTCTGCCACGGGCTCCTGTCCGGCTGGGACCTCGAGCACGTGCTGAGGTTCGCCAACGCCGCCGGGGCCATCGTCGCCACCCGCCGCGAGTGCTCCACCGCCATGCCGACGACCGCCGAGGTCGAGGCCCTGCTGCAGGAGGTCGCCGCCCGTGCCTGAGAACCCCTCCTTCGCCAGGGACTACGCGGAGGTCTCCGACGTCCGCGCGTTCCACCCGGAGCGCATCGCCGAGCTGTCCCGGGCGCGTCGCCGCCGCGAGCAGCTGCTGCCCGCCGACGGCCGCCTGATGATCGTGGCCGCCGACCACCCGGCGCGCGGCGCCAACGGCGTGGGCGCGCGCCCCATGGCCATGGCCAGCCGCACCGAGCTGCTGGACCGCCTGCGCGTGGCGCTGGCCGACCCCGGCGTGGACGGCCTGCTCGGCAGCGCCGACATCATCGAGGACCTCACCCTCATGGGGGCCCTGGAGGGCAAGGTCGTCTTCGGCTCGATGAACCGCGGCGGCCTGCAGGGCGCCTCCTTCGAACTGGACGACCGCTTCACCGGCTACGACGCGCAGGCGATCGCCGACGCGAACCTCGACGGCGGCAAGTTCCTCACCCGCATCGCGCTGGACGACCCGGGCACGCTGCCGACCCTGACCGCCTCCGCCCGGGCCATCAGCGAGCTGGCCGCGCACCGGCTCGTCGCGATGATCGAGCCGTTCTGGTCGCGGTGGGTGGACGGCAAGGTCGTGCACGACCTGACCGCCGAGGGGGTCATCAAGTCCGTCAACGTCGCCCAGGCCCTCGGCAGCACCACCGCGTACACCTGGCTGAAGGTCCCCGTGGTGGAGGGGATGGAGCGCGTCATGGAGGCCACGACGCTGCCCACGGTGCTGCTGGGCGGCGACCCGGTCACCTCCCCGGAGGAGACGTTCGCGACCTGGCAGAAGGCGCTGGCCCTGCCCTCGGTGCGCGGGCTGACCGTCGGGCGGACCCTGCTGTACCCCCCGGACGACGACGTGGCCGGTGCCGTGCGCACCGCGGCCTCGCTCGTGCACTGACCGGCGAACGCACCGAGAACGACGCACGACGAGAGGACCCAGGACGTGGCGGAGAACCCCCTCCACCTTCCCCGCGGCAGCGCCGCCCGCGACGGCTTCGACCTCGTGGTGACCCCGGAGAGCGCCGGCTGGGGCTTCTCCAGCCTGCGCACGCTCACCCTCGCGCCCGGGGCGGCGCACGAGTTCGCCACGGGGGAGGAGGAACTGCTCGTCCTGCCGCTGTCGGGCTCGGCGCGCGTCGAGGTGGACGGCGAGGTCCTCGACCTGGCCGGGCGGACCGGCGTGTTCGACGCGGTCAGCGACTTCGCCTACGTCGGCCGCGACAGCACCGTCCGCGTCGCCAGCCGCGACGGCGCGGTGCTCTCGTTCCCCGGTGCGCGTGCGCGCCGCCGGCTGCCGTTCCGCTACGGCCCCGCCTCCGGGGTCGCCGTGGAGCTGCGGGGGGCGGGCCGGTGCAGCCGGCAGGTCAACAACTTCGCCACCCCGCAGGCGTTCGAGACGGACAAGCTCATCGCCTGCGAGGTGCTCACCCCGGCGGCGAACTGGTCCTCGTACCCGCCGCACCGGCACGACCGCACCAGCGACGTGGAGAGCGAGCTCGAGGAGGTCTACTACTTCGAGTTCCGGTCGCTGGCCCCCGCCGGCACCCCCGGCGCGGAGGCGGGCCTGGGCTACCAGCGCGTGTACGGCGACCCGGAGCGGCCGATCGACGTGCTCGAGGAGGTGCGTTCCGGCGACGTCGTGCTCATCCCGCACGGCTGGCACGGACCGTCCATCGCCTCCCCCTCGCACGACATGTACTACCTCAACGTCATGGCCGGCCCGGAGGACGAGCGGGCCTGGAAGATCTGCGACGACCCCGCTCACGGCTGGGTCCGCGGCACGTGGGCCGAGCAGGACGTCGACCCCCGCCTGCCCCTCTACTCCGCGCCCGACGGCGCCTGAAACCCCTCCCGCACGATCCGATCGGAGCCGATCGCCATGAGCGCACCCACCCCGAACCCGGCGGGCACCGTCCGCCTGACCGTCGCCCAGGCGGTCGTGCGGTTCCTCAGCTCCCAGTTCACCGAGCGCGACGGGCAGCGCCAGCAGTTCTTCGGCGGTGTGCTGGGCATCTTCGGCCACGGCAACGTGGCCGGCGTCGGTCAGGCGCTGCTGGAGGCCGAGCTGGAGGCCGACGCCGGTGACGGCTGGAAGCCGGCGGCGCAGGTGCCGTACATCACCGGCCGCAACGAGCAGGCGATGGTGCACACCGCCGTCGGCTACGCCCGGCAGAAGGACCGGCTGCAGACCCTCGCGGTCACCGCGTCGATCGGCCCGGGTTCCTCGAACATGCTGACCGGTGCGGCGCTGGCCACCGTCAACCGCATCCCCGTGCTGCTGCTGCCCAGCGACGTCTTCGCCACCCGCGTGGCCTCCCCGGTGCTGCAGGAGCTCGAGCAGGACTACGGCTACGACGTCTCCGTCAACGACGCGTTCCGGCCGCTGTCGCGCTTCTTCGACCGGGTGTGGCGGCCCGAGCAGCTGCCCGCGGCCCTGCTGGGGGCGATGCGCGTGCTGACCGACCCCGCGCAGACCGGCGCGGCCACCGTCTGCCTGCCCCAGGACGTGCAGGCCGAGGCCCACGACTGGCCGGTCGAGCTGTTCCGCGAGCGCACCTGGCGCATCGCCCGCCCGGCGCCGGAGAAGGCGCTGATCGAGGAGGCGGCGGCGCTCGTGCGCGCCGCGAAGGCGCCGATGATCGTCGCCGGCGGTGGCGTGACGTACTCGGGCGCCGACGACACGCTGCGCGCGTTCGTGGAGGCCACCGGCATCCCCGTCGGCCAGTCCCAGGCCGGCAAGGGGACGCTGCCCTACGACCACCCGCTGTGCCTGGGGGCGATCGGTTCCACCGGCACCGCCGCGGCCAACGAGATCGCCGCCGAGGCGGACCTCGTCATCGGCATCGGCACGCGCTACCAGGACTTCACCACGGCCTCGCGCACGGCGTTCCAGAACCCGGACGTGCGGTTCGTGAACATCAACGTCGCCGGGTTGGACGGCGTCAAGCACGCCGGCCTGCCGGTGCTGGCGGACGCCCGCGAGGCGCTCGAGGCCCTGGGGGCGGCGCTGGAGGGCTTCTCCACGCCGGACGCGTACCGCGAGCGCGCCGCCCGGCTGAACCGCGAGTGGGACGCCGTCGTGGAGCGGTACTACGGCTCCGGGCTGGGGGAGCGCAACGGGGTCCTCGCGCAGGCCGAGGTCCTGGGTGCCGTCGACGAGGTCGCCGAGGCGCGCGACGTCGTCGTGTGCGCCGCGGGTTCCCTCCCGGGGGACCTGCACAGCATGTGGCGAACCCGCGACCGCAAGGGCTACCACGTCGAGTACGGGTACTCCTGCATGGGTTACGAGATCCCCGGCGGCATCGGGGTGCGGATGGCCGCCCCGGACCGGGACGTCTTCATCACGGTGGGGGACGGCTCGTACCTCATGATGCCCACCGAGCTGGTCACCGCCGTCCAGGAGCGGGTGAAGGTCATCGTGGTCCTGCTGCAGAACCACGGCTTCGCCTCCATCGGCGCGCTGTCGGAGTCGCGCGGCTCGCAGCGCTACGGCACGAAGTACCGCTACCGCGACGAGCAGGGCCACCTGGCCGGCGACAAGCTGCCCGTGGACCTCGCCGCCAACGCCGAGAGCCTGGGCGTGCGCGTGCTGCGGGTGACCACCCGCGCCGAGCTGGTGGCGGCGCTGCGCGACGCCAAGGCGTCGGAGGAGTCGACGGTGGTGCACGTGGAGACCGACCTGTACTCCGAGGCCCCCGACGGCGGTGGCTGGTGGGACGTGCCCGTCTCCGAGGTCTCCCACCTGGCCTCGACGCAGACCGCCCGCGCGGAGTACGAGGAGCACAAGGCGCGTCAGCGCCCGCTGCTCTGACACCCGCCGGGGGAGGGGACGACACCGCCGCGCCCCGGGGCGCGGCGGTGTCGGGCGACCAGCGGGCCGTCAGGTCATGATGTCCAGACAAATGCTTGACAGGTCGCGCGGGGCGCGCGACAGTTCCCGTGCCCGCAGGCGGTGCCGGGGCGCACGGTGCAGGAACACGACGACGTGGAGGGTTCTGAAGTGAGCCGCATCACCATCGGATCGGCCCCCGACTCCTGGGGCGTCTGGTTCGCCGACGACCCGCTGCAGACGCCCTGGACCCGCTTCCTCGACGAGGTCGCGGAGGCCGGCTACGAGTGGATCGAGCTGGGTCCGTACGGCTACCTCCCGACCGACCCGCAGCAGCTGGCCGACGCGCTGGCGCCGCGGAACCTCAAGGTCTCCGCCGGCACCATCTTCGCCGCGCTGCACCGCCCGGACCACTACGACGCGGCTTGGGCCCAGGTCGAGCAGGTCGCGGAGCTGACCCGGGCGATGGGCGGCACCCACCTGGTGGTCATCCCCGGCCAGTGGCGCAGCGACAAGACCGGCGAGGCCCTGGAGCCGCGCACCCTGGACGAGGAGGGCTGGCAGCGGCTGGCCTCCGGCATGGACCGCCTCGGCCGGGCGATCAAGGACGGCTACGGCCTGCAGATGGCCTTCCACTCCCACGCCGACACCCACGTCGACACCCAGGACGAGATCGAGCGCTTCCTGGAGATGACCGACCCCGACGCGGTCAAGCTGTGCCTGGACACCGGCCACGTCAGCTACTCCGGCGGGGACAACCTGGAGATCATCCGCCGCTACCCCGACCGCATCGCCTACGCCCACCTCAAGCAGGTGGACCCGCAGGTGGTGGCCAAGGTCAAGCAGCAGGACCTCGGCTTCGGCGACGCCGTCAAGCTGGGCGCGATGGTGGAGCCCCCGCAGGGCGTCCCCGACATGCTGCCGATCCTGGACGCCCTGGAGGATCTGGGGCGTGACGTCTTCGCCATCGTCGAGCAGGACCTGTACCCGGTCGCCTTCGACGCCCCGCTGCCCATCGCCAAGCGCACCTGCAGCTACCTGCGCTCCTGCCGGCTCCCGCAGGGCTGATCCCCGCAGGGCCCACCCCGTGCCGGCGACCGACCCCGGTCGCCGGCGCGCGCACCACCCCCACCGCCGCACCACCCCGCTGAGGAACAGCGGGCTCCACCCCAGCGGGCCGACGACGCCCGAGGAGAAGGGAACGGATCGATGAGGATTCGCTCGCGCAAGACCGCCGCCGCCGCGTTCGTGGCCGTGGCCGCGATGACCGTGGCCGGCTGCAGCTCCTCCGGTGGGCGGGAGGAGACCGGCAGCGACGACGCAGCCGCGGGGGTCGCGGACACCCCGCGCATGGAGATCGCGATGATCACCCACGCCGCGCCGGGCGACACCTTCTGGGACATCGTCCGCTCCGGCGCGGAGGACGCCGCCGCGAAGGACAACGTCGAGCTGAACTTCCAGGGCGCCCCCGAGGCCGGCGACCAGGTGAACCTGGTGCAGAGCGCGATCGACTCCGGCGTGGACGGCATCGCCGTCACCCTGGCCAAGGCGGACGCGCTGACCCCCGTGGTGCAGGCGGCCACGGAGGCCGGCATCCCCGTGGTCGCCTTCAACGGCGGCTTCGAGGACTGGCAGGAGTCCGGTGCCGTGGGCTACTTCGGCCAGGACGAGGAGCTCGCCGGCGAGGCCGCCGGCACCCGCCTGACCGAGGAGGGCGCCCAGCACGAGCTCTGCGTCATCCAGGAGCAGGGCCACGTCGGCCTGGAGGCCCGCTGCCGCGGCGTGGACAACACCTTCAACGGCACCAGCGAGGTGCTGTACGTGACCGGCACGGACATGCCCTCGGTGCAGCAGGCGATCACCTCGAAGCTGCAGCAGTCCCCGAGCATCGACCGGGTCGTCACCCTGGGGGCGCCGTTCGCGATGACGGCCGTGCAGTCGGTGGACGCGGCCGGCTCCGCGGCGCAGGTGGTCACCTTCGACACCAACGAGGAGCTGATCGGCGCCATCCAGGACGGCGACGTGCAGTGGGCGATCGACCAGCAGCCCTACCTGCAGGGCTACCTGGCCGTGGACTCGCTGTGGCTGTACAACACCAACGGCAACACCATCGGCGGTGGGCAGCCCACGCTGACCGGCCCGTCGTTCATCGACTCCACCAACGTCGACCGCGTGGCGGAGTTCGCTGCCGGCGGGACCAGGTGAGGTCCTCGTGAGCACCTCCGTCACCGCTCCCAGCGCCGGTCCCGCGGTCCGCGACCGCGACGACCGCGTCAAGACCCGGTCCTTCGCGTCCCGGTTGCTGTCCCGGCCGGAGATCGGCTCCCTCATCGGCGCCCTCGCGGTGTTCATCCTCTTCTGCGCGGTCGCACCCACCTTCCGCCAGGCCTCCTCGCTGGCCACGGTGGCCTACGCGGGCTCGACCATCGGCATCATGGCCGTGGCGGTGGCCCTGCTGATGATCGGCGGGGAGTTCGACCTGTCCGCCGGCGTGGTGGTGACCACTACGGCACTGGCGGCGGCGACCTTCTCCTACCAGCTGCGGCTGAACCTGTGGGTCGGCATCGTCGTCTCGCTCGTGCTGGCCCTGGCGATCGGTGCCTTCAACGGCTGGCTGCTCATGCGCACCGGCCTGCCCAGCTTCCTCATCACCCTGGGCACGTTCTTCATGCTCCAGGGCATCAACCTGGGTGTGACGAAGCTGCTGACCGGGGGGGTGTCCTCCAGTGCGGTGTCCGACATGGACGGCTGGGACTCCGCACGGGCGGTGTTCGCCTCGACGATCACCGTCGGCGGCGTGGGGATCCGCATCACCGTCCTGTGGTGGGTCCTGTTCGTCGCGATCGCCACGTGGACGCTGCTGCGCACCCGCGTCGGCAACTGGATCTTCGCGGTCGGCGGGGACCACGCCGCGGCCCGGGCCGTGGGTGTGCCGGTGCGGAAGACCAAGATCGGCCTGTTCATGGCGGTCGGCTTCTGCGGCTGGTTCGTCGGCATGCACCAGCTGTTCAGCTTCGACTCCATCCAGTCCGGTGGCGGCGTCGGGCAGGAGTTCATCTACATCATCGCCGCCGTGGTCGGCGGGTGCCTGCTCACCGGCGGGTACGGCTCGGCCGTCGGCTCGGCCGTCGGCGCCCTCATCTTCGGCATGACCAGCCTGGGCATCGTCTACGCCGGCTGGGACGCGAACTGGTTCAAGCTGTTCCTCGGCGTGATGCTCCTGCTGGCCACGATCGTCAACCTGGTCGTCAAGAACCAGGCCGCGAAGAGGTGAGGGACCGATGAGCACGCAGACCCACGAGCGCTCCGGCGCGCCGGGGCAGGACCCGAACACCGAGATCCTGCGCCTGACGAACGTCGGCAAGAGCTACGGCAACGTCCACGCCCTGCGCGGGGTGTCGCTCTCGGTCCGGCAGGGGGAGATCACCTGCGTCCTCGGCGACAACGGCGCCGGCAAGTCGACCCTCATCAAGGTCATCGCCGGCCTGCACCAGCACACCGAGGGCACCGTGGAGGTCAACGGCGAGCAGGTGCGCTTCAACTCACCCCGCGAGTCCCTGGAGCGCGGCATCGCCACGGTCTACCAGGACCTGGCGCTGGTGCCGCTCATGTCGATCTGGCGCAACTTCTTCCTCGGCTCCGAGCTGCGCACCGGCTTCGGGCCCTTCAAGCGCCTGGACGTCAAGCGCATGATGGAGATCACCGACGAGGAGCTGACGAAGATGGGCATCAACGTGCCCGATCTCGAACGCCCCGTCGGTGCCCTCTCGGGCGGGCAGCGCCAGTGCATCGCCATCGCCCGGGCGATCTACTTCGGCGCCAAGGTCCTCATCCTCGACGAGCCGACCGCCGCGCTGGGCGTCAAGCAGTCCGGGGTGGTGCTGAAGTACGTCGCCAAGGCCCGCGACGCGGGTCTCGGCGTCATCTTCATCACCCACAACCCGCACCACGCGTACCTGGTGGGCAACCACTTCGTGATCCTCAACCGCGGCCACGTCTCGCTGGACAAGTCGCGGCAGGACATCACGCTGGACGAGCTCACCAACGAGATGGCCGGCGGCGCCGAGCTCGCGGCGCTCAGCCACGAGCTCTCCGTCCCCGGCCAGACCCCCGAGAACGCCGCCACCCTGGCGGCATCGCACGAGAACGCACGGTAGGAGAAAGCACATGAGCACGGCGACGCAGAACATCCGGCACACCGCGCGCCAGGGGTACGACCGGGACCTCCGCGTCGCCGTGCTCGGCGTCGGGATGATGGGCCAGGACCACGCCCGGCGCCTGGCTCGGCTGACCAAGGGCGCGCAGCTCGTCGCGGTCAGCGACGTGGACGCGGCCCGCACCGACGCCGTGGCCGCCGAGTTCGGCGTGCGCGCGCTGCACGACCCGGTCGCGGCGATCCAGGACCCCGAGGTCGACGCGGTCGTCATCGCCACCCCGGGCTTCACCCACGAGGACCTCGTGCTGGCGGCGCTGGAGGCCGGCAAGCCCACCCTGTGCGAGAAGCCGCTGACGACCTCCCCGGAGACCTCCCGCAAGGTGGTGGAGGTCGAGCGCGCCCTGGGTCGCCAGCTCGTCCAGGTCGGGTTCATGCGCCGCTTCGACGCCGAGTACGAGCAGTTGCGCGCCCTCATCGCCTCGCAGGAGCTGGGCCGCCCGCTGTTCCTGCACTGCGCGCACCGCAACGCCACCACCCCGCCGAACTTCAACTCCGAGCAGCTCATCCTCGACTCGGTGGTGCACGAGGTGGACGTGGCCCGCTTCCTGCTCGGGGAGGAGATCAGGGCCATCACGGTGCTGACACCGGGGCGCACCTCGCACGCCCCCGAGGGCCTGCAGGACCCGCAGTTCGTGCTCATGGAGACCGAGAGCGGCGCCCTGGTCGACGTGGAGATCTTCGTCAACACCACGTTCGGTTACGAGGTCCGCACCGAACTGGTCGCCGAGCGCGGCAGCGCGCGGATCGGCCTGGGTGTCGGCCTGGTGAAGCACTCCGCGGCCGGCTGGGGCGGGCACATCACCGCCGACTTCAAGGAGCGCTTCGGCGCCGCCTACGACGCCGAGTTCCAGCGCTGGGTGGACGCCGTCCGCAGCGGTGCCGGCGTCGACGGCCCGGGCGTGTGGGACGGGTACGCCGCCGCCGCCGTCTGCGCCGCGGGCGTGGAGTCGCTGCGCACCGGCCGCCGCGTCGAGGTCGACCTCGGCGCCCGGGTCTGAGGGGAGCGACCACGATGCAGATCGCCCTGGACACCTACATGTTCCGCGACGTGCCGCTGCTGAAGCTGCCCGGTCTGGTCGCGGACCTCGGCTACGAGTGGATCGAGCTCTCGCCGCGCGAGGACTTCATCCCCTTCTTCCGCCACCCGCGCGTGGACCTGGCCACGGTGCGCGAGTTCCGCAAGGCCCTGGACGCCGCCGGCGTCGGGGTGTGCTCCACCCAGTTCGTGCAGCGCTGGTCCGGTCCGGGCGAGGACGAGCGCAAGCAGGCGGTGCGCAACATCAAGCGCATCGTCGAGGTGACCACCGAGCTCGGCGTGCCCGTCGTGCAGTCGGAGTTCAACGGGCGCCCGGAGCTGCCCGAGGCCAGCGAGGCGCGCTTCTTCGAGTCCTTCGAGGAGCTGGCCCCCGTCTTCGAGTCCGCCGGCGTCGAGCTGCGCCTGGAGCCGCACCCCGACGACTTCATCGAGGACGGCTTCCGCGCGGTGGACCTCGTGCGCGGTCTGGACCGCCCGTGGGTCGGGTTCGTCTACTGCACCCCGCACACCTTCCACCAGGGCGGCGACGGCCCGGGCGTCATCCGCTACGCCGGGGACCTCGTGCGCCACGTGCACGTCGCGGACACGTTCGACTTCCGCGGCTCCTCCGGGCTGCGGTACATCATCAACCCGCCCGGTTCGACCGCCCGCATCCACCAGCACCTGAACATCGGTGAGGGCGAGGTGGACTTCGACGGCATCTTCGCCGCCCTCGGCGAGGTCGGTTTCGACGGGGCGCTGTGCGCCAGCGTCTTCGCCTGGGAGGAGAAGCGCGAGGAGTCCAGCCGGTTCATGCGCAAGGCGATCCAGGAGCACGTCGACCGCTGGTGACGCGGTGAGCGGGTCGTGACGAGGGGGCGGGTGCCGCGGGCACCCGCCCCCTCGTGCGTCCGGGGGTTCCCCGGTAGTGATGTGTCAGAATGTAAAGACATATCGAGAGGAGACCTTCGTGCCCCTGCTCCGCTTCGACCTCGTCGCCGGCCGCACCCCCGAGGCCCTGACCGCCCTGCTGGACGCCGCCCACGACGCCGTCGTGGGCGCCTTCGAGGTGCCCGACGGCGACCGCTACCAGGTCGTCCACCAGCACGCCCCCGGTGAGCTCGTCGTCCACGACACCGGCCTCGGCATCGAGCGCACCGACGCCGTCGTCGTCCTGCAGATGACCAGCCGGCAGCGCACCCGCGAGCAGAAGGAGCGCTTCTACGCCCTGCTCGTGGAGAACCTCCAGCACCGTTGCGGCATCGCGCCCAGCGACGTCGTCGTCTCGGTCGTGGAGAACTCCGACGCCGACTGGTCCTTCGGCCACGGCCGCGCGCAGTTCCTCACCGGCGAGCTCTGAGCGCCGCGGGTGGAGGTCGGTCACTGGCTGCCGGCCCCCACCCGTGGCAGCCTGGTGGGGCACGTCCCCACCGACCACACGGCCACGCACCCCGCGGCTGCGCCCGGAAGGAGCGCTCCGTGTCCCGCACCTCCCCGCTGCACGAGGCCCACGCCGCCCTCGGTGCCGCGTTCACCGACTTCGCCGGCTGGTCGATGCCCGTGCGCTACGCCTCCGACCTCGCCGAGCACCGTGCCGTGCGCGCCACCGCCGGCGTGTTCGACCTGTCCCACATGGGAGAGGTGCGCGTACGCGGCCCGCGGGCCGGGGAGGCGCTGGACGCCGCCCTCGTCGGCCGCCCCTCCGCCATGCCCGTCGGGCGCGCCGCCTACGGCCTGCTCGTCGCCGAGGACGGCGGCATCCTCGACGACCTGGTCACCTACCGCCTCGGTGCGGAGGACTTCCTCGTCGTCGCCAACGCCTCCAACACCGACCTCGTCGCGGCGGAGCTGACCGTGCGCGCCGCCGGGTTCGACGTCACCGTCACCGACGAGTCCGCCGGCACCGCGCTGGTGGCCGTGCAGGGCCCGGCGGCCGCGCCGATCGTCGGTGAGCTCGTCGACGCCGACCTCGGTGCCCTGGGGTACTACCGCTGCACCCCCGCCCCGCTGCGCACCGCGGGCGGCGTCGTCGACGTGCTGCTCGCCCGCACCGGCTACACCGGCGAGGACGGTTTCGAGGTGTTCACCGCGGCCGGGCACGCCGTCCCCGTGTGGGAGGCGCTGCTGGGCGCCGGCCGCGCCCACGGCGCCGTGCCGTGCGGGCTGGCCTGCCGCGACACCCTGCGCCTGGAGGCCGGGATGGCGCTGCACGGGCACGAGCTGACCCGCGACGTCGACCCGTACACCGCCGGGCTCGGCCGCGTCGTCAAGCTCGACAAGCCCACCGGGTTCCCCGGCCGCGCCGCGCTGGAACGCCTCGCGCAGGGCACCCCCGAGCGCGTCCTCGTCGGCCTGCGCGGCACCGGCCGCCGCGCCGGGCGCCAGGGGTACCCCGTGCTGCAGGACGGCCGCCCGGTCGGGGTGGTCACCAGCGGAGCCCTCTCACCCACCCTCGGCCACCCCGTCGCCATGGCCTACGTCGAAGCGGCCGCCGCACGGGCCGGTACCGCGCTGGCCGTGGACGTGCGCGGGCGCACCGAACCCGTGGAGGTCGTCGACCTGCCCTTCTACCGCCGGGCCCGGTGAACCCCGTGACCGCCGGCGTCCTCGACCTGTTCTCCATCGGCATCGGCCCCTCCAGCTCGCACACCGTGGGCCCGATGCGCGCCGCGCTGCGCTTCGCGCAGGGCCTGGACGCTGACGGTCTGCTGGAACGGGTCGCCGCGGTGCGGGTGGACCTGCACGGCTCGCTGGGGGCCACCGGCCGTGGCCACGGTTCCGACCGCGCCGTCGTGCTGGGACTGCTGGGGGAGCGGCCCGAGGCCGTCGACCCCGACGCGGTGCCCGCGCTGCTGGCCCCCGTGCGCGGGCGCGGGGAGCTGCGGCTGCTGGGCCGGCACCCGGTGCGCTTCGACCCCGGCACCGACGTGCGCCTGCTCCGCGAGGCCCTGCCCGCCCACCCCAACGGGATGGTGTTCACCGCGCTCGACGACGGTGGGCGCGTGCTCGCCGAGCGCACCTCCTACTCCGTCGGCGGGGGTTTCGTGCGCGACGACCCGCTGGACGGGTCCGCCCCGCTCGCCGGCCCCGGCGACGACGTGCCGCACCCCTTCCGCACCGGCGCCGAACTGCTGGAGCAGTGCCGGCGCACCGGTCTGGGCGTGCGGCGCCGTGCGCCCGCGCTGCACCGCCAGCTCCTCGTCGAGGACGAGGCGCTGGGCGCGGGGCCGGGCAGCGACCCGCTGCGCGCGCTGGACTGGCTGAGCCTGTGGGCGCTGGCGGTCAACGAGGAGAACGCCGCGGGTGGTCGCGTCGTCACCGCCCCCACCAACGGTGCCGCCGGCATCGTGCCCGCCGTGCTGCACTTCCACCGCCGGTTCACCCCCGGCGCCGACGACGCGAGCACCGTGGACTTCCTGCTCGCGGCCGGCGGCACCGGGATCGTGCTGAAGGAGACCGGCTCCATCTCCGGCGCCGAGGTGGGCTGCCAGGGCGAGGTGGGTTCCGCCAGCGCCATGGCCGCCGCCGGCCTGACCGCCGTCCTCGGCGGCACCCCCGAGCAGGTCGAGAACGCCGCCGAGATCGCGATCGAGCACCACCTGGGGCTCACCTGCGACCCCGTCGCCGGGCTCGTGCAGATCCCCTGCATCGAGCGCAACGCCGTGGGCGCCACCACCGCCGTCCACGCCGCCCGCACCGCCCTGCGCGGCGACGGCACCCACGTCGTCAGCCTCGACACCGCCATCGCCACGATGCGCGCCACGGGGGCGCACATGCGCGCGGAGTACAAGGAGACCTCCCGCGGTGGTCTCGCGCTGACGGTCGTGGGCGCCGGTGCCGCGGTGGGCGTCAACGTCCCGGAGTGCTGAAGGGCCCACCGGGGGAGGGGGTGCCACAGTGGGCCGGTGCCACCCCGCCGCCGCACCGACCCCGCCCAGGGGCGCGCCGCGCTGCGCGCCGCGCTGGACGCCCTCGACGCCGGGACGACCCCGCCGCGTCCCGACCTGGCCGCCGCCGTGCGGTTCACCCTCGAGGAGCTCGCCGCCCGCCACCCCGGCGGCAGCGTCGAGGTGCGGGTGCCGCCGTTCGCGGCCGTGCAGGTCGTCGCCGGCCCGAAGCACACCCGCGGCACCCCGCCCGCGGTGGTGGAGACCGACGCCGTGACGTGGCTGGAACTGGCCGCCGGGCGCCTCACTTTCGACGACGCGCGCGCCAGCGGGCGGGTGCGGGCCAGCGGTGAGCGCGCCGACCTCGGGCGGCTGCTGCCGGTCACGGGCCCGGGCGCGTGAGCGGGCCGCGTACCGTGACCGGGGTGAGCGAGCAGGTGCCCCAGCCGCAGGACGCGCAGCCGACGCGGCCCCCGTCCGACGAGCAGGACGGGCAGGACGGACAGGGCGGACGGGGCGGGTCCGAGCAGGTGCGGCTGGTCCAGGTGACGCGGCGCCGCGCCCCCCGGTTCCGTGCCTTCGTGCTGACGGGGGTGGTCGCCGCGCTCCTCGCCGCGGCCGTCGTGGCGCTGACCACCGACCCCGCCGGCGGGTACTCCAAGCGGGCGCTGTTCGGCTACCTGTTCGTCGTGCTGGGGCTGGCGGGCGGGTTGCTCGGCGGGCTGGTGGGCGTGCTGGCCGACCGCGCCAGCGGCCGGGGGCGCCGTCGCGACCGCCGCTGAACCGCCGGCCCCGCGCCGGTGTGCCACACTCGAGCCGTGGCCCGCGGTGACGGACGTCTGAACCACGACCTCATGCCCGGCGAGAAGGGCCCCCAGGACGCCTGCGGCGTCTTCGGGGTCTGGGCTCCCGGCGAAGAAGTCTCCAAGCTCGCCTTCTACGGCCTCTACGCCCTGCAGCACCGGGGGCAGGAGGCCGCCGGCATCGCCGTCAGCAACGGCGAGCAGATCCTCGTGTTCAAGGACACCGGCCTGGTGCCGCAGGTGTTCGACGAGTCGGCGCTGGAGTCCCTGCAGGGGCACATCGCCGTCGGGCACACCCGCTACTCCACCGCCGGCGGCGCCGGCTGGCAGAACGCCCAGCCCACCCTGGGCGCCACGGCCGGCGGCACCGTCGCCCTGGCCCACAACGGCAACCTCACCAACGCCTTCCGCCTGCGCGAGCTGATCGCCGAGCGCTACCCCGAGCGCGCCTCCGGTCACCGGCCCGGCTCCGGCGGTGAGATCGCGCGCGGCAACACCACCGACACCGCGCTCATCACGGCGCTGTTCGCCGGCGACCCCGACCACACCCTCGAAGCCACCGCCGTGGAGGTGCTCCCGCACGTCGAGGGCGCCTTCAGCCTCGTCTTCATGGACGAGCGGACCCTCTACGCCGCGCGCGACCCGCAGGGCATCCGCCCCCTGGTGCTGGGCCGCCTGGAGCGCGGGTGGGTGGTGGCCTCCGAGACCGCCGCCCTGGACATCGTGGGCGCCAGCGTCGTGCGCGAGGTCGAGCCCGGTGAGCTCATCGCGATCGACGCCGACGGGCTGCGCACCAGGAGGTTCGCCGAGGCGAAGCCCAAGGGGTGCGTGTTCGAGTACGTCTACCTCGCCCGGCCGGACACGAGCATCAGCGGCAAGGTCGTGCAGGAGGCCCGAGTCGAGATGGGCCGCACCCTGGCCCGCGAGCACCCCGTCGAGGCCGACCTCGTCATCCCCACGCCCGAGTCGGGCACGCCCGCCGCCATCGGCTACGCCGAGGAGTCCGGCATCCCCTACGGGCAGGGCCTGGTGAAGAACTCCTACGTGGGGCGCACCTTCATCCAGCCCAGCCAGACCATCCGCCAGCTCGGCATCCGCCTGAAGCTGAACCCCCTCAAGCACGTCGTGCAGGGCAAGCGGCTGATCGTGGTCGACGACTCCATCGTGCGCGGCAACACCCAGCGGGCGCTGATCCGGATGCTGCGCGAGGCGGGGGCCGCCGAGATCCACGTGCGGATCTCCTCGCCGCCGGTGACGTGGCCGTGCTTCTACGGCATCGACTTCGCCAGCCGCGCCGAGCTCATCGCCACCGGCCTGGGGGTGGACGACGTGCGCGCCAGCATCGGCGCGGACTCCCTCGGCTACATCTCCGCCGAGGGCATGATCGCCGCCACCGACCAGCCCGCCGACCGCCTCTGCACGGCGTGCTTCACCGGCACCTACCCGGTGCCCGTGCCCGACCTGCAGCGCCTGGGCGAGCACGCCCTGGACAAGCCCCGCCTGCCCATCACCCCCGTGCACCCCGCGCACACCACCCACTCGGGAGCCCGACGTTGACCGGCACCACCTACGCCTCCGCCGGTGTCGACGTCGTCGCCGGTGACCGCGCCGTCGAGCTCATGAAGGCCTCGGTCGCCCGCACCCAGGGCCCCGACGTCGTCGGCGGGTTCGGCGGGTTCGCCGGCCTGTACGACGTCAGCGCCCTGAAGGCCTACCGCCGCCCCCTGCTGGCCACCAGCACCGACGGCGTGGGCACCAAGGTCGCCGTCGCCCAGGCGCTGGACAAGCACGACACCATCGGCGCCGACCTCGTCGGCATGGTCGTCGACGACATCGTGGTGTGCGGGGCGACGCCGCTGTTCATGACCGACTACATCGCCTGCGGCCGGGTGGTCCCCGAGCGGACGGCCGGCATCGTCGCCGGCATCGCCCGCGCCTGCTCCGAGGCCGGGGTCGCCCTCGTCGGCGGTGAGACCGCCGAGCACCCGGGCCTGCTGGGCCCGGACGAGTACGACGTGGCCGGCGCCGTCACCGGTGCCGTGGAGGCCGACGAGCTGCTGGGGGCCGAGCGGGTGCGCGAGGGCGACGTCCTCGTGGCGATGGCCTCCTCCGGCCTGCACTCCAACGGCTACTCCCTGGTGCGCCGGGTCTTCGCCGACGCCGGGTGGGCGTACGAGCGCCACGTGGACGAGCTGGGCCGCACCCTCGGCGAGGAGCTGCTGGAACCCACGCGCATCTACGCCCGCCCCGCCCTGGCGACCCTCGCCACCGGCGGGGTGCACGCGATGAGCCACGTGACCGGCGGGGGACTGGCCGCCAACCTGGCCCGCTGCCTGCCGGCCGCGGTGACCGCCGAGGTCGACCGGTCCACCTGGACGCCCGGCGCGGTGTTCTCCCTGGTCCGCGACCTCGGCGGGGTCCCCACCGACGACCTGGAACGCACCCTGAACCTGGGCGTGGGCATGGTGGCCGTCGTCAGCCCCAAGGCCGTCGACGCCGTGGTGACCTCGGTGGAGGCCGCCGGCATCCCCGCGTGGGTGTGCGGGCAGGTCCGGGCGCGTCAGGACGCGGACGGGGACAGCAACGGCAAGGGCGTGGCAGGGGGCGTGGCCCTGCTCCGGGGAGCTCACCAGGGGTGGTGAGGTCCTCCGGGGCAGGGCCACGCCCCGCTGGTGTCCTGCTGCGCTGTGCTGCACCGCCGGCGGTGCCCGCCGTGCGGTTCGCGTCCGGGGGAGCCCACCACCTGCGGCACCCCGGGACGCCCCGTCACGCCCGACGCTTGGTCGCCCAGTCGTCGTAGTCGTCCGTCGCGGAGTATCGGGACCAGTCCGTGTCGTCGTCCGACTCGTCCTCGTCAGCTTCCGGTACCTCCTGGGCGTCTACACGCCCGGACGGACGGAACGGGTCAGGACCGTGCAGCTCGCGTTGCAACGCGTTGTAGTCAGTCTGCGGGCTGAAGTACTTCAGCTGCCGAGCGACCTTCGTCTGCTTGGCCTTCTGACGGCCGCGCCCCATGGCGTCGACCCCCTCGCGCGTCGGCCGGGGCCGGTTGAATGGGCCCCGGAGTAGCTGTCATCTCTCCGTGGTGCCAACCGTACAGGCTCGCGAGAGCTTCCGGCATCCCGGTCGGCGCGCCGCGCGCCCGGACGGGCGACGGCGGGCCGTGCCCGCCGTCGCGGGGCGTGGTGTTCGATGGCCCCCATGGCGCAGCGCACGGCCACGGTGGCCGGGATCGACTCCTCGACGCAGTCCTGCAAGGTGGTCGTCCGGGACGCGGCGACGGGGCGGCTGCTGCGCTCCGGCCGCGCCGCGCACCCGCCCGGCACGGAGGTGGACCCTGAGCACTGGTGGCGCGCGCTCACCACGGCCGTGGCCGACGCCGGGGGGCTCGACGACGTCGCCGCCGTGTCGGTCGGTGCCCAGCAGCACGGCTCCGTCCTGCTGGACGACGCCGGCGCGGTGGTGCGCCCGGCGCTGCTGTGGAACGACGGGCGCTCGGCGCGCGCGGCCGAGGAGCTCACCGCCGAGCTCGGCGGACCGCAGGCGTGGGCCGAGCGGGTCGGCAGCGTCCTGGTGGCCTCCTTCACCATCACCAAGCTGCGCTGGATCGCCGAGCACGAACCCGACGCGGCCGCCCGCACCCGCACCGTCTGCCTGCCCCACGACTGGCTCACCGCCCGCCTCGCCGGGGGGCCCGCCGCCGGGGTGGGCCCGGTCACCGACCGCGGCGACGCCAGCGGCACCGGCTACTACTCCGCCGCCACCGGCGAGTACCGCACCGACCTGCTCGAGCGGGCCTTCGGCGCCCGGCCGGAGCTGCCGCGGGTGCTGGGGCCGCGCGAGACGGCCGGCGAGAGCGCGGTGGACCTCACCCGCGGTGCGCTCCTGGGACCCGGCACGGGCGACAACATGGCCGCCGCCCTCGGGGTGGGGGCCCGGACGGGCGACGTCGTGGTCTCCATCGGCACCTCCGGGGTCGTCAGCGCGGTCAGCGACGTGGCCACCCGCGACTCGAGCGGCGCCGTCGCCGGCTTCGCCGACGCCACCGGCCGGCACCTGCCGCTGGTGTGCACGCTCAACGCCGCCCGCGTGCTGGACTCCGCGGCCCGTCTGCTCGGCGTGGACCACGCCGAGCTGTCCCGGCTGGCGCTGAGCGCGCCGGCGGGCGCCGGCGGGCTGGTCCTGGTGCCCTACCTGGAGGGGGAGCGCACCCCCGTGCGCCCCGACGCCACCGGCGCCCTGCACGGGCTGACCCTGGAGACCTCCACCCCCGCTCACCTCGCCCGGGCCGCCGTGGAGGGGCTGCTGTGCGGGCTCGCCGACGGCCTGGACGCCCTCGTCGCCCAGGGCGTGCCGGTGCGGCGGGTGCTGCTGGTCGGCGGCGGGGCCCGCTCGGAGGCCGTGCGCCGCCTGGCGCCCGCGGTGCTGGGCCGGCCCGTCGTGGTCCCCCCGCCCGGCGAGTACGTCGCCGACGGCGCGGCGCGGCAGGCGGCGTGGGTGCTCCAGGGCGGGGAGCAACCGCCGCAGTGGGCGGTGGAGGCGGAGCAGACCCTCGAGGCGGACCCGCACCCGGCCGTGCGCGAGCGCTACGCCCAGGTCCGCGACCTCACGGCGCCGCGTCCCTGACCGCGCCCTCGGCGTCCTCGCCGAGGCGGGGAGCGGGCAGCGCACCACCCGCGCGCTCGCGGGCGGCGCGCTTGTCGGCGTACATGCGCGCGTCGGCCTCGGCGAGCACGGACGCCTGGGACCGGGCGGGGCTGTCCGCGGCCCAGCCCACCGAGACCCTCGCGCCCGCCGGTCCCGGTGCCTCGCCCGGCGCGTCCCCCCGCAGCCGGGCGGCCAGCTCCTCGACGTGCTCGGCGGCCACCCGGTCCACCAGGACGACGAACTCGTCGCCGCCGGTGCGGGCCACCGTGTCCCCGGGGCGCACGTGCCCGCGCAGCGCGTGCGCCACCTCCTGCAGCAGCCGGTCCCCGGCGGCGTGCCCGTGCTGGTCGTTGACCTGCTTGAGGCCGTCGACGTCGCACACCAGCACGTACGTCCCGCTGCCGGCAGCGCCGGGCCTGCGCGAGCGGAGGACCTCCCAGCGGTCGGCCAGCAGCGCGCGGTCGGGCAGGCCGGTCAGGGCGTCGTGGCCGGCGCGGTGCCGCAGCTCACGTTCCCGGCGCACCCGCGCGGTGACGTCCCACGCCGCCACGGCGACCAGGGGGCCGTCCAGCGGGTGCACCGACACCTCCAGCCGTCGCTGGGGGCGGGTCGCCGCACGCACCCGCAGCGGCGGCTGCGCGGTCCCCGGCCCCTGGCGCGCCTCCTCCAGCGCGCGGCGCGCCAGGGGCCGGTCGGCGCTCACCAGGAGCTCCAGCGCGTCGCGTCCGGGCAGCGTCCCGGCGGGAGCGCCGACGAGGGCGTGGGCGGAGGGGGAGGCCCAGGTGACGACGCGGCCGGACAGGACCGCGGTGGCCGGCCCGCGCTCCGCGACCGCGCGCCAGTCGGTGCGGTCGTCGCCGGGGGTGCTCACCGCCGTCTCGCGGCTCCGTCGCCGACAGCGGCCAGCGCTGCCGCGGCGGCCGTGGAGACCAGCACGGCGGGCCAGGGGCCCACGCGCCTGGACAGCGGGTGCGAGAGGCCCACGAGGGCCACGGTGCCGGCGCTCAGCCCCACCGCGAGGGGGGCTGAGGCGGCGGCCCACCGGGGGGCCGACCAGCCCAGCCCGGCGAGCAGCGCGACACCGGCGAGGCGGCGGTTCCCGGTGCTGCGGCCGATCGCGTACCCGCCGAGCACGGCACCGGCGACGACGGGGGAGGTGGGGGTGCGGGACACGGGCGCAGGTTACAGAGAGTGGCGTACTGCCGCGCGGGGAGCTGGAGATGCGAAAGGCCGCCGCGGAACGCGGTGGCCTTCAGGGAGTGGGACTCAGGTGGCCAGGAGCGGGGTCGAACCGCTGACCTTCCGATTTTCAGTCGGACGCTCTACCAACTGAGCTACCTGGCCGTGCCGGGCCGGATCAACCGGCACGACGAGCGACCCCGACGGGACTCGAACCCGCGACCTCCGCCGTGACAGGGCGGCGCGCTAACCAACTGCGCTACGGGGCCTCAAGGAGGCCTTGCTTGCCTTGCTCGCTTGCGGGACCAACAGTACCCGATCCTCGACGGTGTTCGTGACACCGTCCTGCGGACCGCGCCGGCGGGTGCCGCTCGCGTACCCCCAACGGGATTCGAACCCGTGCTACCGCCTTGAAAGGGCGGCGTCCTAGGCCACTAGACGATGAGGGCGCAGCTCCCGCTCGCGGGAGCCCGTCCAGCATAGGGGGTGCCGGCGCGCTGCCGCTCGCCGCTCACGCGGCCGCGGCGCCGCCCGGGGCGTCCGGCGCGGACAGCCGCCGCGACCGCACGGGGACCCGCCGCCCGCGGGCGACCGCCCGCGAGACGGCCACGGGGTCGGTGTGCAGCAGGTCCAGCACCGCCCGCTCCACGGCCCCGTGGGTGGCCGGGTGCCCGAACGCGGCGTCCTCGCCCAGCTGTTCCAGCACCGGCGCGATCGTCACGCCGTCCTCGAACAGGTCCACCACGCGCGGGTCGACGTAGCTGCTGCGGCACACCGACGGCGTGTTGCCCAGGTACTGGGACACCTCCGCCACCGCCCGGGTCACCGCCCGCTTGCGCGCCGTCGGCGTCGCCGAGGCCCGCAGGGACACGGCGAGCGCGACGGCCGCCAGCACCGTGGCGTGCCAGGTGCGGAAGTCCTTCGCGGACACGTCCGGGCCGATCGTCTCGTGCAGGTAGGCGTTGACGTCGTCGCTGGTGACGTCGTGCCAGCGCGAGCCGTCCTTCCAGGCGAGCAGGTCGTCGCCGCCGCCGCGGCGCCGCTTGAGGGTGCGCACCACCTCCACCACGTCCGGGTCGGCGATGACGGTCGTGCGGTCCTTGCCGGACTTCGCCACGTAGCGGAACACCAGCTCACCGCCGTGCTGGACGACGTGCTCGCGCTTCAAGGTCGCCAGGCCGTACGAGCCGTTCTCCTCCGCGTAGCTGTCCCCGCCCACGCGGAAGAACCCCAGGTCCAGCAGGCGGAACGCCGCGGCCAGCACCCGCTCGCGCGGGACCCCCGGCAGCCGCAGGTGCTCGGCGACGACCTCCCGGGCGCGCGGCAGCTGCGCGGCCACCTCCAGCACCCGGTCGTGCTTGGCGCGGTCGCGCTCGAGGCGCCACTGCTCGTGGTAGCGGTACTGCCGCCGGCCGCGGTCGTCGGTGCCGACGGCCTGCAGGTGACCGTTGGGGTGCGGGCAGATCCACACGTCGGTGTAGGCGGGCGGGATCGCCAGCTTCGAGATCCGCTCGATCACCGCCGGGTCGGTGATGCGCTCGCCGGCGGTGTCGAGGTACGTCCAGCCCTTCCCGCACCGGCGGCGCGTGAAGCCGGGGGAGGAGCTGGAGACGCGGCGCAGGCGGGGCACTCCCCGATGGTGCGCACCGCGCGCCGCCGCCGCACCTCGGCGGTGCGCTCATCCCCCGGTCGTCGGAGCGGCCGCGGGCACGGGCTCGGCACCGGAGGTGACCCGCAGGAACTCCAGCGCCTCGGCGTCGGGCGAGCCGGGGACGGCCGAGTAGACGACGACGCGGACGTCGCTGCCGGGGGCCGCCAGCACGTCGCAGTCCAGGAGCAGGTCACCGACCCGTGGGTGGTGGACCGTCTTGCGGGCCGAGACGTGCGCGCCCACCGCGCCGGAGTCCCACAGCCGGGCGAAGCGGGGGCTGCCGGTGCGCAGCCGCGCCAGCAGCTCCGCCAGGCCGCGGTCGCGCGGGTGCGCCGCCGCGACGGTGCGCAGGTCCCCGACGAGGGCCGCGGCCAGGGCGTCGTCGTCGTGCGCGACCGCGGACCCGCTCACGGCGGGCGCCAGGCCGAAGGCGGCCAGGGCGAGGTTGCGGTCGGCGCCGGGCTCACCCAGCAGCGCCGCCCACGGCCGGTTCCAGGACAGCAGGGTCCAGTCGGCGGCGAAGACGGCCACGGGCAGGTCGCCCAGCCGCGCCACCACCCGCTGCACCCCGGGGGGCACGTGGCCGTCGACCAGCCCGTCCGCCGGGGGCAGCAGGCCCGCCAGTCGGTGCAGGTGGTCGCGCTCGGCGCGGTCCAGCTGCAGCGCCCGGGCCAGGGCGCCGACGACCTGCGCCGAGGGGTTCACCGCCCGGCCCTGCTCGAGGCGCACGACGTAGTCCACGGACAGCCCGGCCAGGTCGGCCAGGTCCTCTCGACGCAGGCCCGGCGCCCGCCGGCCGGGCCGTTCCGGCAGGCCGACGTCGCGGGGGGAGAGCCGGTCGCGCCAGCGGCGCAGAGCCGTGGCGAGGGTCTCGGGACGCTGCTCGGGCACCGGCCCATCCTCGCCCGCCGGTGCCGGGCCCGGCCTGGTACCACCGGTCCCCCCGTCGCGACGGCCCTGGCCGGCGCGGCGCGGGACGGTCAGCGTGGGGGCATGACCACGACCCTCATCACCGGGGCCAACCGCAGCCTCGGGTTCGAGACCGCCCGCCGCCTCACCGCCGCCGGCCACACCGTCCTGCTCGGCGCCCGCGACCCCGAGCGCGGCCGGGCCGCCGCCGAGCAGCTCGGTGCGCGCTTCGTCCACCTCGACGTCACCGACGACGCCTCGGTGGCCGCGGCGGCCGCCGAGGTCGCCGAGCACGAGGGCGCCCTGGACGTCCTCGTCAACAACGCCGGGGTGCCCGGGCCCCTCGTGCCCGCCGAGGAGCTCACCGCCGCTGCCGCTGCCGCCGTGCTCGACGTCAACGTCGTCGGCGTCGTGCGAGTCACGCACGCCTTCCTGCCGCTGCTGCGGCGCTCGGCGAACCCGGTGATCGTCAACGTCAGCAGCGGGATGGGCTCGTTCACGGCCACCCACGACACCTCCCGCGTGGAGTCGCAGCTCGTGGCCCCGCTCTACACGTCGTCCAAGGCCGCTGTGACGATGCTGACGACCCAGTACGCCAAGGCGCTGCCGGGTGTGAAGGTCAACGCCGCCGACCCGGGGTACACCGCCACCGACTTCAACGGCCACAGCGGCACCCAGAGCGTCGCGGAGGGCGCCGACGCGATCGTCGAGCTGGCGACGATCGGGCCGGACGGGCCGACGGGGGTGTTCCGGGACCGCTACGGCGTCGTGCCCTGGTGACCGCCCGGCCCCGGGGGCGGCAGCAGCGCCGCCCCCAGGGCCGCGAGCAGCTCGACGACCTCGGCGCGGTCCAGCCGGACGGTGGACACGCACGAGGTCCCCTGCCAGGTGGACAGCACGACCCGGTCGTCGTCGGGGTGGGCGCTGACGCGCAGGGCGCGCCCGGGGCGGTCGGCGTCGCGCAGCACGCCGGTGGGGATCCCGTGCCTGGTCCGCACCGCCGCGTCGTCCACCCGTCGATGGTGCGCCGCGGCACACCCCTTGTCGAGGGGCGGTGGGCCGGTCGGGTCAGGGGACGCGGGCGATCCAGTCGCGGGTGGCGAACTTCGAGGCCACGAGCTCCTCGGCGGCGGCCAGCTCCGCGTCGGTGAGGCCGGAACTGGTCAGGCCGTACTGGCGGCGGAAGGTGGCGACCATCCGCTCGATGACCTCCTCGCGCGGCAGGCCCGTCTGGCGCCGCAGCGGGTCGACCCGCTTGGCGGCGCTGGCCAGGCCCTTGCCCTGCAGCTTCTCGCGCCCGATGCGCAGCACCTGCAGCATCTTCGCGGCGTCGATGTCGTAGGACATCGTCACGTGGTGCAGGACGGTGCCGTCGGCCAGGCGCTTCTGCGCGGCGCCGGCGATCTTCCCCTGTTCGGTGGCGATGTCGTTGATCGGCTGGTACCACGCCTTCACGCCCAGGTCGCCGAGCGCCACCAGCACCCAGTCGTCGAGGAACGCGTACGACTCGGTGAACGACAGGCCCTCCACCAGGGAGGCGGGCGCGTACAGCGAGTACGTGATGGTGTTGCCCGGTTCGACGAACATCGCCCCGCCGCCGGAGATGCGCCGCACCACCTCGACGCCCAAGCGCTGGGCGGCCTCGCCGTCCACCTCGTTGGCCAGCGACTGGAAGCTGCCGATGACCACGGCGGAGCTCGCCCACTCCCACACCCGCAGCGTCGGCGGGCGCCGGCCCGCGGCGACCTCGCGGGCCAGGACCTCGTCCAGGGCCATGTGCACCTGCGGCGGCTGCGGGCCGGTGTGGACCAGCTGCCAGTCGTGGTCCAGCCAGCCGCTGGCCCCGCCGACCGCGCGGCGCACCGCGGTGGCGACCGACTCGGGGGAGAACCCCAGCAGCACGGCCCCCGGCGGCAGCGCCGAACGGACCCGGCCGGCGATCGCCGCGGCGTCCGCGTCCGCCGACAGGCCCGTCAGCGCCGCGTCGACGGCCTCCAGGGCGTCGTCCGGCTCGAGGAAGAAGTCGCCGGAGAGGCGGACGGCGGCCAGCGCGCCGTCGACCACCTCCAGGTCGGCGACCACGAGCTTGCCACCGGGGACCTTGTACTCACCGTGCACGGGGCGACCCTACGAGAGCGCCCCTGCGTCCTCGCGGGCGACCACCGAGCCGGGCACCAGGGAGGACGCCAGCCAGTGCCGCGGGATCCCGAAGCCGGCGAGCAGCTCCCCGGTGCGCGGGCGCAACCGGCGGCACAGCTCGTTCACGGCGTGGGTGACGGCCTTGGCCCGCAACGTCGTCATCCGGCGGTGCTCCAGGTACCAGCCCTTCTCCGCCTCCAGCAGCGCCAGCACGTGCAGGTCCAGCACCTCGCCCAGCAGCGTGGCGACCGCGGGGTCCTCGGTGCGGGCGATGGCGGCGGCGAACGCCTCGGCGACCACGCGGTCGACGTGCGCGCGCCCCGCCAGCAGCAGGTGGTCCTGCAGGCCGTCGACGGCCTCGAACTCGTCCTGCTCGCTGCGGGAGCGGGCCTTGCGCATCCGCTTGGCCAGGGACTCCACCACGTGGCGCTCGCGGTCGGCGAGCATCCGCAGCTGCCACGCGCGGTCGTGCAGGTCGTCGGGCACCCGCCCGGCCTCGACGACGTCGGCGACCAGGGAGCGGGCGGGGCTGCGCCCGGCGAGGGTGCTGACGAAGTCGCGGGTGGCGAACCGCGCCATGCCCAGGGTGTCCAGGTCGGAGAACTGCTGGGCGTACGCGGTCAGCTGGCTCTTGGCGACCAGCTGCAGCAGGACGGTGTTGTCGCCCTCGAACGTGGTGAACACGTCGGTGTCCGCCTTCAGCTGGGGCAGGCGCGAGTCGGCGAGGTAGCCGTTGCCGCCGCACGCCTCCCGGCAGGTCTGGATGGTGCGGGTGGCGTGCCAGGTGGAGGCCACCTTCATCCCGGCCGCGTGCGCCTCGAAGGCGCGCTGGCGGGCGGGGTCGGGGTCGCCGCCGGCCAGCTGCACGCGCAGCAGGTCGTCCATCTCGCCCAGGAGCTCGTCCTGGGCGAAGCTCAGCGCGTACGTGGTGGCCAGCGGGATCAGCAGGCGGCGCTGGTGGGCCAGGTAGTCCAGCAGGACGACCTCCTCGCCGCGTTCCCCCTTCTGTGTTCCCGGTCGGGCGAACTGCTTGCGGCGCAACGCGTAGCGCAGGGCGATCTCCAGGGCGACCTTCGTCTGGCCGATCGCGCCGCCGGAGATGCTGACGCGGCCCTTGACCAGCGCGCCGAGCATCGTGAAGAACCGGGCGTTCTTGCTGGCGATGGGGCTGGAGTACGTGCCGTCCGGCGCGACGCTCGCGTAGCGGTCCAGCAGGGCGGTGCGCGGGACCCGCACGGAGTCGAACTCGAGGCGGCCGTTGTCCACGCCGTTCAGGCCCGCCTTGCGGCCGTCGTCGAAGCGCCGCACCCCGGGCAGGTCGTTCCCGTCCTCGCCGCGCAGCGGGACGACGAACGCGTGGACCCCGTGGGACGTCCCGCCGGTGATCAGCTGCGCGAACACCACGGCGACCTCGGCGTCCTCGGCCGCCCCGCCGATGTAGTCCTTGCGGCAGGAGACGTCCGGGGTGTGGACGACGAACTCCTGCGCGGCGGGGTCGTACGTGGCCGTGGTGCCCAGGGAGGCGACGTCGGAGCCGTGGCCGGTCTCGGTCATCGCGAAGCAGCCGACGAGCTCCAGGCGCAGCAGTCGCGGCAGCAGTTCGGCGTGGTGGCGCTCGGTGCCCAGCGCCTGCACGGCGCCGCCGAACAGGCCCCACTGCACGCCCGACTTGATCATCAGGGAGGCGTCACCAAAACCCAGCACCTCGAACTGGCCGACCTGCGCGCCGGGGGAGTCCCCGCCGCCGTACCGCGAGGAGAACCCCGCCTCGTGCCCGCCCATCTCGGCCAGCACCCGCAGCCGGGCGCGGGTCAGGTCGCGCTGCTCGGCGGTGCTCAGGTGGTCGATCGGGCCGAACAGGTCGGCGGGGAACTCGCGGCGGGCTCGCTCGCGCAGTGCGGCGGACCTGCCGTCCAGGACGGTGCGCAGCACCTCGGTGTCGACGGGGCCGGGTTCGGGCGCCGGGGTTGCGGGGTTCGGGGCGGTGACCCGGGCGTCGACGGCGGTGTCGAACTCGGTGGTGGTCACGGGAGCTCCTCGGTCCGGGGGTGGGTGGTGGCGCTGGTGCCCAGGACGGCGCCGAGGCCGCCCCAGGCGAGGTCGGTGAGGGTCGCGCTCATCTCGGCGGCGCCGATCCGGTCCGGGGTGGAGATCCACCGGTCGGCCGCGGAGCGGATGAGCGCGACGAGGCCGTGCGCGAGGGCGTCGGCGGAGGTGTCGGCGGCCCCGGCGGCGCGCAGGTGCGCGGTGAGGGTGCGAGCGGTCTCGTCGGCCAGCGCGCGGGTCAGGCGCTGCACGGGGTCGCGCTCGGGGTCGCGGGCGGTGGCGCCGAACGGGTGGGAGACGACGAACCGGTACACCTCGGGGTCGGCCTCGACGAGGCCGAGGTAGGTGGCGACGATCCCGGCCAGCGCCTCGCGGGGGCTGCTCGCGCGCTCCACGGCGCTGCGCAGTTCGCGCACGATCAGCCGGTTCACGCGGCGCGCCACCGCCAGGTACAGGTCCTCCTTGTCGGCGAAGTGCCGGTACAGGACCGTCTTGCTGGTGCCGGCGGCCGCGGCCAGCTCGTCCATGCCGAGCCCGGCGCCGTGCGTGGTGATGGCGCGCAGCGCGGCGGTGACGAGCTCCTCGCGCCGGGCGCGGCGGTGCTCGGCCCAGCGCGTGCGCCGGCCGTCCGGTCGCGGTGCGACGGCGCCGGGTGCGTCGGCGGTGACGGGTTCCACGTCTCGACGGTACCCCGGACGACGGGTACCCGGTACCCCAAGTACCTGTTAAGTTTCGGGGGTCCAGGCTCGACGAGGAGGTCCCGTGACCGCACTGACGCCCCCGCCCCGCTCCACCCGGGCCGTGCGCCCGGTGGCCGTGGTCGCCGGCAACCGCACCCCGTTCGCCAAGGCGGGCGGCCGCTACGCGCAGGCCTCCGCGAAGGACCTGCTCGTCGCCGCGGTCGACGGCCTGGTGGCCCGCACCGGGCTGGCCGGCGAGCGCCTCGGC
This sequence comes from Kineococcus arenarius subsp. arenarius, assembly GCF_050871845.1. NCBI lineage: Bacteria > Bacillati > Actinomycetota > Actinomycetes > Kineosporiales > Kineosporiaceae > Kineococcus > Kineococcus arenarius. Next base: position 3,483 of record NZ_JBJLSE010000023.1, on the reverse strand, counting down.
GAGGTCGTCGCCGGTGCCGTGCTCAAGCACAGCCGCGACCTCAACCTCACCCGCGAGGCGGTGCTGTCCACGGCGCTGGACCCGGCCACCCCCGCCTTCGACGTCTCCCAGGCGTGCGCCACCGGTCTGGAGACCGCCGTGCTCCTCGCCGGGAAGATCGCCCTCGGCCAGGTGGACGCCGGCATCGCCGGCGGCGCCGACAGCGCCAGCGACGCCCCGATCGCCGTCGACGAGGGCCTGCGCCGCGTCCTGCTGGCCCTGAACCGCGCCCGCACCCCCGCAGCGCGCCTGAAGGCGCTCGCGGGCCTGCGCCCCGGGCAGCTCGTGCCGGAGTTCCCGCGCAACGCCGAGGCCCGCACCGGGCTGTCGATGGGCGAGCACGCCGCCCGCACCGCCGCGCACTGGGGCGTGAGCCGGCAGGCGCAGGACGAACTGGCCCTGGCCAGCCACCGCAACCTCGCCGCCGCCTACGACCGCGGGTTCTTCGACGACCTCGTCACCCCGTACCTGGGGGTGCGCCGCGACGGGCTGCTGCGCCCGGACACCACGCTGGAGAAGCTCGCCGCGCTGGAACCGGTGTTCGGCCGCGACCTGGAGGTTCCGGCCACGATGACGGCCGGGAACTCGACCCCGCTGACCGACGGCGCCGCCGCGGTGCTGCTCTCCACCGACGAGTGGGCCGCCGAGCACCGCCTGGACGTCCTGGCGCACCTGGTCGACGCGCAGACCGCCGCGGTCGACCACGTCCACCGCGGCGAGGGGCTGCTCACCGCTCCCGTCCACGCCGTACCGGTCCTGCTGCAGCGCAACGGCTGGACGCTGGCCGACCTGGACGTCGTGGAGGTCCACGAGGCGTTCGCCTCCACCGTGCTGGCCACGCTGGCCGCGTGGGAGGACGAGGAGTTCTGCCGCGAGCGCCTCGGTCTGGACGGGCCGCTGGGGCGGGTGGACCGCGCCAAGCTCAACGTCGCCGGCTCCTCGCTGGCCACCGGTCACCCGTTCGCCGCCACGGGCGCGCGGATCCTGGCCACCACGGCGAAGCTGCTCGCCGAGCGCGGCGGCGGGCGCGCGCTCATCTCGATCTGCGCGGCCGGCGGGCAGGGCATCGCGGCCCTGGTGGAGGCGTGATGGCGCCGCTGGGGTTCCCCGACGACGTGTACGGCGACCTCGTGGGCACCGGCCCCGGTGCCGCTGCGGCGAAGCGGCTGGGTCTGCCGGTGCCGCCGCGCTTGCGCCGGTACGCCCCCGGGCAGGAGTTCCTGACCGGTCCGGCCCTGGTCCTGCGCGTGGGCGCCGCGCCGCTGGCCGACGACGCGGCGGTGTGGCTGGCGGCCGCCGGGGCCCACGTGCTCGCCGACCTCGAGGCCGCCGGTGAGGAGCGCCTCGGCGCCGTCGTCGTCGACGCGAGCACCGCCCGCCGCGTGGAGGACCTGGGGCGGCTGCGGGAGCTGCTGGCGCCGGCGTTCCGGCGCACCGCCCGCAGCGGCCGGGTCCTGCTGTTGGGCGCGGTGCCCGCCGAGGCGGGCGAAGGGCCCGGCGGCGTGGAGGCCCGTGCCGTGCAGCAGGGCCTGGACGGCCTGGTGCGCAGCCTCGCCAAGGAGGCTCGCGGCGGCACCACCGTGAACCTGCTGCGCGTCGCCGAGGGGGCGGGTCAGGCCCTCCGCTCCCCGCTGGAGTTCCTCTGCTCGGCCCGCTCGGCGTTCGTCTCCGGTCAGCCCCTCGTCGTCGGCCCGGCCACCGGCACCCCCGCCGACCCCGCCCGCCGGCGCGTCGCCGTGGTCACCGGTGCCGCGCGCGGCATCGGCGCGGCGATCGCCGAGGTCCTCGCCCGCGACGGCGCCCACGTCGTGTGCGCCGATGTCGCCGCCGCCGGCGAGCAGCTCGCCCGCGTCGCCAACCGGGTGCGGGGTTCCGCGCTGACGCTCGACGTCACCGCCGCCGACGCCCCGCGGGTCCTCGCCGACCACCTGCGGCGCCGGTTCGGCGGCGCCGACGTCGTCGTGCACAACGCCGGCATCACCCGTGATCGCTCGTTCGTGAACCTCGACGCCGAGGCCTGGGACAGCGTGCTGGGGGTGAACCTCGCCGCCCCGCTGCGGCTGACCGAGGAGCTGCTCGGCACCGACGGCGCCCTGGCGCCCGGGGCGCGGTTCGTGTGCCTGTCCTCCATCAACGGTCTCGCCGGGGCGAAGGGGCAGGCGAACTACGCCGCCAGCAAGGCCGCGCTCGTGGGGTTCGTGCAGGCGCTGGCCGGGCCGCTGGCGCAGCGCGGGATGGTGGTCAACGCCGTCGCGCCGGGTTTCATCGAGACGCCCATGACCGCGGCGATGCCAGCGGTGCCGCGGGAGGTCGGCAGGCGCGCCAGCAGCCTGCAGCAGGGTGGGCTGCCCGTGGACGTCGCCGAGGCCGTCGCCTGGCTGGCCTCCCCGGGCGCCGGCGGGGTCGGCGGGCAGGTGCTGCGCGTGTGCGGCCAGCACCTGACGGGGGCGTGAGCGCCGTGACGGGCTCCCCGAAGCCCCTGGCCGTGAACTACCTGCGCTCCCTCGTGGTGCCCCGACCGCGCGGCGCGGTGGACCTGCCGCGCCGGCGCGTCGAGCAGCGCGGCGTGCGCGTGGACCCCGACCGCCTGGCGGCGTGGTCGCGCCTGTGCGGGTACCCGCTGCGCTCGCGGCTGCCGCTGCCGTACCCGCACCTGCTGGGTTTCACCGCCCAGGTGCAGCTGCTGGTGTCCGAGCCGTTCCCCTTCCGGCTGCTGGGCCTCGTGCACGTCGCGCAGGGCTTCACCCAGCACCGGCCGCTGGAGGTCGCCGAGGAGCTGGACGTGTCGGTGCGGGCGGTGGCGATGCGCCCGCACCGGCGCGGCGCCGTCGTGGAACTGGTCACCGAGGTGCGCGGTGCCGCCGAGGGCCCCGGCGGGCCGCCGGCATGGTCCGGCACGAGCCGCTACCTCGCCCCGGGCGCGCGGCTGCCGGGCTCGGTCCCGCCGGCCGAGCAGGAGCCGCCGTCCCCCGGGCCCGGCGCCGCGGTCGGGAGGTGGCGGGTGGGGGCGGGCGCCGGCCGGTGCTACGCGGAGGTCAGCGGCGACGTGAACCCGATCCACCTGGCCGCCCCGGCCGCGCGGCTTCTGGGTTTCCGGCGCGCCCTGGCGCACGGGGTGTGGACCGCCTCGCGCAGCCTGGCGGTCCTCGACGGCCGGCTGCCGGACGCGGTGCGCGCCGACGTGCGCTTCAAGGCGCCGCTGCTGCTGCCGGCGACGGTGGAGCACCTGCACGAGCACGTCCCCGGGCCGGCCGGCGGCACCTGGCGCACGGCCGTGCGCAGCCGCGACGGTGCCCGCACCCACCTGCTCACCGCCGTCGCCCCCCTCTGAGGGCCCCGCCCCACGAACCCCTCGGTGTTCAAGGTTGTTTGAACTTCCTTGATCACCGTCGGGGGGGGGGTGGGCGAGGGGGGTGGGGGGGGTGGTGGGGTGGGGGTGTGAGC